>NZ_JAQZSD010000139.1:0-2930 GCF_028674935.1 Lysinibacillus sp. CNPSo 3705
GGTTAAGTTATTAAGGGCGCACGGCGAATGCCTTGGCACTAGGAGCCGATGAAGGACGGCACTAACACCGATATGCTTCGGGGAGCTGTAAGTGAGCTTTGATCCGGAGATTTCCGAATGGGGGAACCCACTACGTTTAATCGCGTAGTATCTTGACGTGAATACATAGCGTCTTGAAGGCAGACCCAGGGAACTGAAACATCTAAGTACCTGGAGGAAGAGAAAGAAAAATCGATTCCCTGAGTAGCGGCGAGCGAAACGGGAAGAGCCCAAACCAAGAGGCTTGCCTCTTGGGGTTGTAGGACACTCTATACGGAGTTACAAAAGAGCGAGTTAGATGAAGCGACTTGGAAAGGTCCGCCAGAGCAGGTAAAAGCCCTGTAGTCGAAAGTTCGTTCTCTCCAGAGTGGATCCTGAGTACGGCGGAACACGTGAAATTCCGTCGGAATCCGGGAGGACCATCTCCCAAGGCTAAATACTACCTAGTGACCGATAGTGAACCAGTACCGTGAGGGAAAGGTGAAAAGCACCCCGGGAGGGGAGTGAAAGAGATCCTGAAACCGTGTGCCTACAAGTAGTTAGAGCCCGTTAATGGGTGATAGCGTGCCTTTTGTAGAATGAACCGGCGAGTTACGATTACGTGCGAGGTTAAGCTTTAGAAGGCGGAGCCGCAGCGAAAGCGAGTCTGAATAGGGCGAAATAGTACGTGGTCGTAGACCCGAAACCAGGTGATCTACCCATGTCCAGGGTGAAGGTGAGGTAACACTTACTGGAGGCCCGAACCCACGCACGTTGAAAAGTGCGGGGATGAGGTGTGGGTAGCGGAGAAATTCCAATCGAACTTGGAGATAGCTGGTTCTCTCCGAAATAGCTTTAGGGCTAGCCTCGTGATGAGAATACTGGAGGTAGAGCACTGTTTGGACTAGGGGGCCATCCCGGTTTACCGAATTCAGACAAACTCCGAATGCCAGATATTTATACACGGGAGTCAGACTGCGAGTGATAAGATCCGTAGTCAAAAGGGAAACAGCCCAGACCACCAGCTAAGGTCCCAAAGTAATCGTTAAGTGGAAAAGGATGTGGCGTTGCACAGACAACCAGGATGTTGGCTTAGAAGCAGCCATCATTTAAAGAGTGCGTAATAGCTCACTGGTCGAGTGACGCTGCGCCGAAAATGTATCGGGGCTAAACGATTCACCGAAGCTGTGGATTGACATCTACGATGTCAGTGGTAGGAGAGCGTTCTAAGTGCGTTGAAGTCAGACCGGAAGGACTGGTGGAGCGCTTAGAAGTGAGAATGCCGGTATGAGTAGCGAAAGACGGGTGAGAATCCCGTCCACCGTATGACTAAGGTTTCCTGAGGAAGGCTCGTCCGCTCAGGGTTAGTCGGGACCTAAGCCGAGGCCGACAGGCGTAGGCGATGGACAACAGGTTGATATTCCTGTACCACCTCCTCACCGTTTGAGAAATGGGGGGACGCAGTAGGATAGGGTAAGCGCGCTGTTGGATATGCGCGTCCAAGCAGTAAGGCGTGTGTGTAGGCAAATCCGCACACTGTAACGTTGAGCTGTGATGGCGAGTCCGTATGGACGAAGTTCCTGATTTCACACTGCCAAGAAAAGCCTCTATCGAGGTGAGAGGTGCCCGTACCGCAAACCGACACAGGTAGTCGAGGAGAGAATCCTAAGGTGTGCGAGAGAACTCTCGTTAAGGAACTCGGCAAAATGACCCCGTAACTTCGGGAGAAGGGGTGCTCTTGAGCGTGCAAGCGCATGAGAGCCGCAGTGAATAGGCCCAGGCGACTGTTTAGCAAAAACACAGGTCTCTGCAAAACCGTAAGGTGACGTATAGGGGCTGACGCCTGCCCGGTGCTGGAAGGTTAAGAGGAGTGGTTAGCGCAAGCGAAGCTGCGAATTGAAGCCCCAGTAAACGGCGGCCGTAACTATAACGGTCCTAAGGTAGCGAAATTCCTTGTCGGGTAAGTTCCGACCCGCACGAAAGGCGTAACGATCTGGGCACTGTCTCAACGAGAGACTCGGTGAAATTATAGTACCTGTGAAGATGCAGGTTACCCGCGACAGGACGGAAAGACCCCGTGGAGCTTTACTGTAGCCTGATATTGAATTTTGGTACAACTTGTACAGGATAGGTAGGAGCCAGAGATCTCGGAGCGCCAGCTTCGAAGGAGGCGTCGGTGGGATACTACCCTGGTTGTATTGAAATTCTAACCCATGCCCCTTAGCGGGGCAGGAGACAGTGTCAGGCGGACAGTTTGACTGGGGCGGTCGCCTCCTAAAAGGTAACGGAGGCGCCCAAAGGTTCCCTCAGAATGGTTGGAAATCATTCGTAGAGTGTAAAGGCACAAGGGAGCTTGACTGCGAGACCTACAAGTCGAGCAGGGTCGAAAGACGGGCTTAGTGATCCGGTGGTTCCGCATGGAAGGGCCATCGCTCAACGGATAAAAGCTACCCCGGGGATAACAGGCTTATCTCCCCCAAGAGTCCACATCGACGGGGAGGTTTGGCACCTCGATGTCGGCTCATCGCATCCTGGGGCTGTAGTCGGTCCCAAGGGTTGGGCTGTTCGCCCATTAAAGCGGTACGCGAGCTGGGTTCAGAACGTCGTGAGACAGTTCGGTCCCTATCCGTCGTGGGCGTAGGAAATTTGAGAGGAGCTGTCCTTAGTACGAGAGGACCGGGATGGACACACCGCTGGTGTACCAGTTGTCTTGCCAAAGGCATCGCTGGGTAGCTATGTGTGGACGGGATAAGTGCTGAAAGCATCTAAGCATGAAGCCCCCCTCAAGATGAGATTTCCCATTACGCAAGTAAGTAAGATCCCTCAAAGACGATGAGGTAGATAGGTTCGAGGTGGAAGTGTGGTGACACATGGAGCTGACGAATACTAATCGATCGAGGACTTAACCAAAA
>NZ_JAQZSD010000140.1:0-2821 GCF_028674935.1 Lysinibacillus sp. CNPSo 3705
CTATATATCCAATGTATGGTATATTTTCACTAAATATTATTTTAGAATATTTAGGTTTTGATATAATGAATTTAATATTTAATCGGGTGGGTGTAGATGATGGACAATCATTTCTTATTGGATCTCCAAAGTAAAAAAGGGATAGACGAAGGAATAAAATTTTTATTAGGAAAAAACTATACAAGGGTTAAAGAGTTTTTATCACAATATCTCTTTGAAGAGTCAGAAGAATTTGATGTAGCCTTTGATTTAAGGTACTTAGAACACAATATAGAGATTGATTGGGAAAGCATTGATATAAGTAATCTATGGATAAAAAGTTACCACTTTACCACAAGGAATAATAAAGCAGATGTATTTAGTAGCCTTATCTACAATCTACCTCATATGGTAACTGCGGATACAACGCTTAAAACATTTTTTAAAAAGCATCATATCGAATTTGATTTAGAGAATCACCTAGTACATATAGAGGGAAAAACTTATAATATTCATGAACATGATGACGATTCACATAATCCTATGTATTGGATAGACGCAAAATTATATACAGACCCAGAAGTTTGGGCATTCGCGAGAACATTAGATATTAGTAATTACAATAATGAGTTTCCTGATACTCCTGAATTTATTAAAAATGTGGCAGACATATTGAAAGATGCTGAATCCTTTCTAAACGATTGGGCTGATACATTCGGGCAACCCTTTGTAATTGAATTTAAAGAACACTTGAGCAAAATCAAAATATACGATGGTTATGATGGCGAATTTTCTGATGATGATGGAGACTCATGTTTAGTAATGAAAAAAAGATTACTTAATTTATTACTATCACTTTATTTAAGAAATCTACGCAAATGTGGATTTGAAGTTTTTAAAGAGTTCTTGCCTGAAGAGGACATAAGTAAGATTGCCCATGCTCTTTGTCGTTTAAATGAACATCAAACGGGTGATTTCGATATGATCTTAACATCATTATTGAAAGGAAATAATGTGGCTGTTGAAAATATAATTAATGTATGGGATTATAAAGAATTTCAAGAAAGAAGTCGTTTAGATAATTGTTTATTTTAGAGGTTCAATCCTTGTACACGCCTAAATGATTCATAGAGCATAACATTATGCCGACAAACAGGCGTCCTTAGACCCATCCAACAACAGCAAAATTAAAGTTATAGTTACTAATCGCCTAGATAAATAAAAAGCCGAACTTAGCTTAAAAAACTAAGTTCGACTGTTTTAAACATTAAACTATTAAACATGTACTACATAATTTAAAGTGATATTATTAATCTCTTTCTTCAAGCCAATTATAAAACTGGGGTGCTTTTCTATTTTCTTCAACAAATAGTATATTTATTTGAGCCAGCATATTCTTTAAATTAGTAATAAGAAAATCAGCCCTGGATGCCGAGACTTCTTCGGATTCTATTTCTTGTTCAATTTCCTTGGCCGATGTTAATATATTCAATCCTTTATCCCGTTTCTCGGTATCATTCATACCTATTATTTTAAATGTATCTTCCATAATCGCATTAAGGTACTTGTGAATTTCATTCAGTTGATTTGCACTCGCTGCACTAATCACCTCGCCCTTAGACCAAAAGATTTCAAAGTGAGTAATACTACGTCCACTCTTAATTTCTTTATAATCGACCTCTAATTCCGTATAGTTATTGATTTCATTAATAGCTACATCTAATACTCTTTTTTTGAATAGACCCGTATTTTTTACATATGACTTATTTTCCTCAACACTAAATAAGTTTAATAGTTCTTCTCGTTTCAAGCATTTGGTCCAATAACCGTAATGTGCTTTTAAATACTCATAGAGTTTCCAAGAGTAGCTACTTTTAAATTTTGCGGTTATTTTCAGATCCAATAACACATACTTTTCTTTCAATTCAATAATGTGAGGGATCATATACTGTGACCATTCGAAATTGAATAATCCAGATTTATATGTAATTCGAACAAAAACATTCCAATAATCAAATTCGTCATTTATTAAATCTTCAGTAGCAGCGATTTTTAAATCTATTAGTTTTTTTGCATCCTCAGAAGCTGATTTTGATGGGTACTTTGATATGTCGAAATATTTTTCGAACTCGTGTTTATGGAAAGACGTATTTGTTTTCTTTTGTGATGAATATATAGCAAAAGAAAGTAACTGCATTTGTTGAAGGGTTAATCCGTTATTCAATTTGGACATGGATAACTCATTGCTTTTAGCAATAGAATTTTCGTTAGAAACAATATTTGATTTTGGATTTTTTCTCAAGTAATCACCTCATATTCTATTAAAACAAATTATACCCTCGCATTGTAACGTATAGCAACCCTTGTAACAATAAAGTCTTTTTTTTGTTGAAATCAGTTGTTTTTTTATCTAAGATTGTAGATTAACACCAAAATTTATAACCTGAATACAATAAAAAAGAAAAAAAAACCATATTGCAACAAGGTTAATAACATGTTTCAATTAAAGGGTACAATTTGTTTCGATAGGGTATAATTTGTTTCAACAGAAGGTATTTTTTGTTTCAATAAGAGGGTACAATTTGTTTCAATAGAGTATAACTTGTTTCAACAGGAGGGTACTTTTTGTTTCAATTAGAGGGTATAATTTGTTTCAATAGGGTATTTTTTGTTTTAATCGAGGGGTATTTTTTGTTTTAATAGAAGGTACTTTTTGTTTTGATAGAAGGTATTTTTTGTTTCAATAGAGGGTACTTTTTGTTTCAATTAAAGCGTCTCAGCATATGATATATATAGCTTTCTATTAAATACAATATAATTAATATCTTTAATTTAAATAATC
>NZ_JAQZSD010000015.1:0-78426 GCF_028674935.1 Lysinibacillus sp. CNPSo 3705
TGGCATTACTGGCGCTACTGGCATTACCGGCGCTACTGGCATTACCGGCGCTACTGGCATTACTGGCGCTACTGGCATTACTGGCGCTACTGGCATTACTGGTGCTACTGGCATTACCGGCGCTACTGGTATTACTGGCGCTACTGGCATTACCGGCGCTACTGGCATTACTGGCGCTACTGGCATTACTGGCGCTACTGGCATTACCGGCGCTACTGGCATTACTGGTGCTACTGGCATTACCGGCGCTACTGGTATTACCGGCGCTACTGGCGTTACTGGTATTACTGGCGTTACTGGCATTACTGGACCAGCATTTACAGAAGGTTTCTCAGCATTCAATAATGGTATATCAGTAAGTGCTTCTACTACAATCACTAACTGGAGTGTTGCTGCTCCATATTTCACAACACCAGCATTTAATCCAACGACCGGAATTTTCACTGTTCCAACAACTGGAAGATATGCTTTTGAAGCTACAATCAACTACTCTACTGCTGCAGCAATTAGCATAAGTTTGGGGGCTGGCATAAATCCATCATTTGCTATTCGCCAAAACGCTACAACAAATTTAATAAGCGGGCTATTCCCTTTATTAAATGTAAATATTATTGCCGTATTGACTTTACGTGCTGTCCTTGGAAATGGGACAGTAACATTGGCTGGAGAAGTCGATTTAAATGCAGGTGATACCATTGATTTATTCTACAATGCTAACGGTTTAACAATAGGGCTTACTCTTGGAGGAGCTAACTCTGGCGGTATTGTATGGTCATGTCACCGAATTTCATAGCATTAAGATCTTTACTGGGAAAGTAGAAACTTACTTTCCCAGCTTTTAATTTGAGATATCTCACTTGTGCAATTTGTACTTTGCCCCATCCAACTTCAAAATAAAAAAAGTAGTACAAACATTGATCTTCAAGTTTGTACTACTTACTGATAACCATTTATTTCTTACAAATCTGCAAACATTTCCTTCAACATTTCTTCAGCAACATTTTTACCTTGCTCAACGCACTCAGGTATTGATATTCCTTCGAAGGAGCTCCCTGAGAGCCTTACAGCGGGAAAATGTTCACGTAACTCTTGTTTTGAACGCTCAACCTTCGCCTCATGTCCTACCGTATATTGTGGCATGGCATTTTTCCAGCGGGAAACTACAGTCATTAACGGCTCTCCATCTACACCAATTGTTTTCATTAAATCCTGCAATACAGTCTTTTCAATTTCTGTATCAGATAACGCAACAATTGCCTCATCGCCCACTCGGCCAATATAACTGCGTAATAGTACATAATCATCCGGGGTTGTACCAGGCCACTTGCGGTTAATCCATGTACAAGAAGTTATTGAAAAATCACTATTTCGGGAGACAAAAAATGATAACGCATCTAGATCACCTAACTGATCTTTTTTAAATGCCATTGTCACAGTAGCAATAGTTGCTGCCTTCATCGTACTCAATTCATTTAATAACTGGTGTTTACTGAACATTTTTCTTGCCACATTAAATGGTGTAGCAATAATAACAGCATCTGCTTTTAATTGTGTAAAATTGTTTAGCAAAACTTGGACTGTACCATCCTTACCATGTTCAATTTCCTCAACTTTAACACCCTTCATAACTATCCCGGAAAGTAGTGATTCTTCAAGTTTTTCGATAAGTGTCTCAAGACCATTATTAAATGTTTGAAAAATCCCCTTATCTTTCGTATTGAGTTTATTACTTAAAAAATTCGAACCAGACTTTTTCATACCAATCAGTAGGCTACGATATTTTTGCTCTAATCCATAGAGCTGTGGGAATGTAGAACGCATACTTAACTGCTCAATATCACCAGCAAATGTTCCAGCAAGTAATGGCTCTACTAAATTATCTACAATTTCAGCACCGAATCTTCTTCTAAAAAATTGCCCTAATGGTTGGTCTTCGTTCTGGGCAGAACGAGGGATGAAAAAATCCCCCGCCGCACGAACTTTCCCGCTAAGTGAAAACAAACCTGATGTAATAAATGACGAGACATGTGGTGTTGCTCCAGACAAAAGATTGCTAGGGATTGGATACAATTGACTACCGACAGCAACGTAAGTCGGACCTGTATTGCTTGTAATCATTTCCTGTTCAATGCCTAAATCCTTCGCCAAAGCATATACATAATTCTCACGATCAAAAAAAGATTCTGGACCGCGCTCGATGATAAAGCCATCTTTTCTCAGTGTTTGTATTTTTCCGCCAAGACGTAATGACGACTCGACAAGTACGATATCTAACGGCAATTCTTTTGCGCTTGCTTCTTTTTGCAAATAGAACGCAGCTGTGAGGCCAGTAATGCCACCGCCTACAACAACTACCTTTCGTCTTTTTTGAGTCACCAACATCATCACTTTCTTTTCGCTTAGCTTAATTTTTTATGAATAGCATCAACCATTGCATCAATAAATAACGGGTGTGTATTTGGCATTGCTGGACGATAATATTTCGCGCCAAGTCCATCACAAACAACTTTACATTCATAATCGTTGTCATATAAAACTTCTAAATGTTCTGTTACAAAGCCAACTGGCGTATAAACGAATGACTGGAAGCCCTTTTGCTCGTAAAGTTCACGCGTTAAGTCCTGAACATCTGGACCAATCCATGGCTCAGGTGTTTGCCCTGCTGACTGCCAGCCAACTTCTACATTGTTTACACCTGTCGCTTCTTTTATTAATCGAGCCGTCTCAATTAATTGATCTTCATATGGATCGCCTAGCTCTTTAATTTTCTCTGGAAGTGAGTGCGCAGACACGATTAAACATGCCTTTTCACGTTCTTCTTCTGACATTGCATTAAACGTTTCATTTACTTTCATTTTCCAATACTCAATGAACTTTGGTTCATCATACCAAGATTCTACAGAAGTAATTGTTAATCGATCTCCAGCCGCTTCTGTTGCACGACCATTATATGATTTAATAGAGAACGTTGAGAAGTGAGGAGCTAAAACGATAGAAACCGCTTCTTTAATGCCTTCCGCTACCATTCCTTCTACAGCATCTTCAATGAACGGGTGGATATGCTTTAATCCGATAAATAATTTGTATTCCACCTTATCTTGTACTTCATTTAAACGTGCACATAAAGCCTCAGCCTGCGCTTGAGTAGCAGCAGCAAGTGGCGATAAACCACCGATTGCTTCATAACGACTGCGTAAATCTTCTAAATGCTCTTCTGAAGGTTTGCGACCGTGACGAATATGTGTATAGTAAGGTTCGATGTCTTCTTCTTTATAGGGTGTTCCGTATGCCATAACTAATAAGCCTTTAACTTCTTTCATTAACCTTTTCACCTCTAAATAATAGTTATCCTTAATCGTACATAATGTGACAAAAAGAAGCTGTCCAATTCATTAGGTTGGACAGCACCCTTTCTACGATGAAATCAAGATATCATACATAAAAAAGAAATATGAAAGTTAATATCCTGTTCACATCTATATTAAGAGCGTGCTTGGATTTGTTGAGCACTATACTCATGAATAAGAGCTGTTAAACGTTTTAACACTTCTGGGTCTACCTCTGGGAATACACCATGACCTAAGTTAAAGATATGCCCTGGCATTTCTAAGCCTTGATCGATAATATCTTTCGTGCGTTTTTCAATAATTGACCAATCTGCAAGTAATAGCGATGGATCTAAATTGCCTTGTACAGGTTTAGTAATTCCGTTTGCACGTGCTTCTTTAATTGGTAAACGCCAATCTAAGCCAACAACATCAACCGGTAAATCATTCCACTCTTTCGCTAAATGACTTGCACCGACACCAAACTGAATAAGTGGCACATTTTCTTTTTTCAATTCAGCAAAAATACGTGTCATAATCGGTTTAATGAAGACACGATAGTCTTCTACATTTAAAGCACCAACCCAAGAGTCAAATATTTGAATAGCTTTTGCTCCCGCTTCTACTTGAGCAGAAATATCAGAAATAATCATGTCAGCTAATTTGTCCATTAAAGCAAACCAAGCTTGAGGCTCTGATACCATAAATGATTTTGTTTTATTATAGTTTCTTGAAGGACCACCTTCAATCATATAGCTTGCGAGAGTAAATGGCGCACCTGCAAAGCCGATTAGAGGTACATTCAATTGTTCCGCTGTTAACATTTTTATTGTTTCTAAAACGTATGGTGTATGTTCCTTCGCATTGAATTCGCCTAGTTTTTCTATATCAGCGATTGAGCGAATAGGATTTGAAATTACAGGACCTACGCCTGCTTTGATTTTCACATCTACCCCAATACCAGGGAGTGGAGTTACTATATCTTTGTATAAAATTGCCGCATCAACATTGTAATTTTCTACTGGTAATCGCGTTACATATGCACAAAGCTCAGGTTGAAGTGTAATTTCCTCTAAAGAATACTTTTCTTTAATCGCACGATATTCTGGTTGAGAGCGTCCTGCTTGTCGCATATACCATACTGGTGTATGTTCAGTTCTTTCTCCTCGTGCAGCACGTAGAAGAGTATCATTAAAAGTTGTCATGAATAGTTCCTTCCCCTCAATAAATTCATATCGTAAAATTCTCTTGTTTATTTCATTATTATTGATATCCGTTTTCAATAGTAAACGCTTCCTCTGTTATTGTATAGTTTTCATAGTGAAATGTCATAAAATTGTTCTTTCTAAGGAATTTCTTTTTTGACAAAGCTTTAGACTTCCACTTAAATGGAGATAATCACGCTATATTAAGAAAATTCATAAGGAGGTCAATTTTATGTATATTTATTTAACTTCTGGTACAGGTGATTTTTTAGAACAGTTAAAGAATAAATATCCAAATGAGGCAATGATTTTAATACACGGAGAAGGAAACTCTGTGCTTATACACGAAACTGAAAGAAAATCTGTCTTTGCTACACCACGCAAATTCGAAGTGTTAGATTCAGTAAATGATTTAGAAGAACGCGGCTTTTTTGTATTGAACAATATTCCCGTTACAGATGAGGGTCGACCAGTTTTTGAACATCGCTTTTTAAATCGAGCAGGCGCTATAGAAGATGAGCCAGGCTTTGTAGCATTTCGACTACTTCGTCCATTAAATAGTGAAACATACATTGTCATGACACAATGGAACGGCCCACATTCGTTTGAAGCATGGAAAAGCTCAAAAGCCTTTGCATCCGCACATGCTGAACGTAAAGAACCAACAGGTGTGAATCAGCAAAATATTTTCTCAGCAGCTTCATATGTCACAACCTATAGCGCTGCTCCAAAAGAAGAAAATGAGGATTAGTTGAAGCATGCAGGATTCACTGCTTTCCGCAGGTATCCCGAGTGCGCGGGTATTCATTGTTCTTCCGGGGGATTCACCAGGGTTTGCTGCTCTTCGAGTATTCCACTTCGATTCTCTGCACTTCTGTGGATATCCTCCAGGTGTGCGCGGTATTCGCTGCACTTCCGGAGGCATTCTTCAGAACGGGGAATTCCTTACTCTTACTTAGAATATCTTTTATAAGAGGTGCTCAACCGCTGTTTATCCAGTTTGTGAAACTATTATGTTAGTAATAAAAATCTAGGATAATCTGTTTAAGGAGGTTTTACCGTGAACCAACGTCTACTTGAAAAGATTGATGCCCATTTTGATGAAATGGTGGCAATTCGTCGTCATCTACATATGCATCCAGAGCTGAGCTTCCAGGAGCAAGAAACCGCTAATTATATTATTCATTTTTATAAAAATCTAGGCGTACCGGTTGAAGCTAATGTCAGTGGCTTCGGATTAATTGCACGGATTAAAGGAAGCAGGCCGGGCAAAACAATTGCTTTACGAGCAGACTTTGACGCACTGCCTATACAAGATGAAAAAGACGTTCCATACAAATCAACTGTGGCTGGCGTTATGCATGCTTGCGGGCATGATGGACATACAGCTACTTTGCTAATCGTCGGTAAGCTATTGTGGGAAATGCGCGATGAATTAGCAGGAGAATATGTACTAATTCATCAGCATGCTGAAGAGGCTGATCCAGGCGGAGCAATCGGAATGGTACAGGCTGGAGCTTTGAATGGCGTTGATGCTATTTTCGGTACACATCTATCTTCTAATCATCCAACAGGCATGATTGGCTACCGCGTCGGTCCAACGATGGCTGCTGTTGATAGTTTTGAAATGAAAATTCAAGGTCAAGGTGGTCACGGTGCTCATCCGGACCAAACAAAGGATGCGATTGTTATTGGCTCTCAGCTTGTTATGAATTTACAACAACTTGTGGCACGTCGAGTTGATCCAATCGAATCGGCTGTTTTATCAGTTGGTTCATTCGTAGCATCTAATGCTGACAATATTATTGCCGATACAGCCTATTTAAATGGTACAATTCGAACATTTAATAAAGATGTTCGTGAAACGATGGAGCGTGAGTTTAAACGGGTTATCCAAGGTACAGAAATTGCGCATGATTGTACAATTGAACTGGATTATCGTCGTGGCTACCCTGCGCTTATAAATCATGAGAAAGAAACACTATTTGTGCGTACGATTGCTCAGGATATTTGCGATGTTATTGAAGTAAAAGCAAGTATGGGGGCTGAAGATTTTTCTTACTACTTAGAGGAAAAACCAGGTACTTTCTTCTTTACTGGAGCCAAACCAACTGAATATGCACCACATCATCATCCGAAATTCGATATAGATGAAAAAGGTATGCTCGTTGCTGCAAAGGTATTATTAACAGCAGCACTAGACTATCAATTAGTAGAATAGAAAATAAAGCTCATATCTCCAAGTCTGTTATTGGAGATATGAGCTTTTGTTATCAAGGTTTTGAGACCTTAGCAGTTAATTCACTCACAACGAGTATGATCATAAAAGTTACATAAAACATTGGCTGTGTAATACTACATAGACCAACTATAATTGCTTGAGAGATCATCGCAAGACGTACAATTTGATTGACTGCTACTTTGCGTGCTTCATCAGGTAACGGATAAAGCATGTCCATGCGGAATTCACCGCTTGATAATAAAGCCTGCTTTAATTGAATAGTTGTAGCAAAGCTCAATACACCTGCAACAATCCATGAAACGACAGGGATATCTACAAAGGCTGCAATAACAGCTGAAATCACGGTTAAACGGAACCATAAATAAAAATGATCATCTGTTCGGATGAATGTACGGAACACCAAGTACTTTTGAGTATTATCCTTGTTGTATGGCACAAATTTGTAAAGCCAGTCAAGCCAACCTCGACGACGGATGCTACCACGTAGATGTGGAACGTCTGTGAAATAATTAGCAAAACGATAGAAGCTCATCATGCGATTTTGCTCAAGCTTCACAAAATGCTCGTACGGGACAGGTTCACCCGTGCATTTTTTTCTAAATATTACAATATACACACACCCAATTGCAGCAGCAGCAATCGCTAAAATAAGCTGCATATGAAGCCCCATGTACACAGCCACACTAAAGATAACAGCTCGAATCAGCCTGTCTACCCAGATCATTTGACCGCGTTCACTATACCGAAAGCTAAATTCACCCTGAACGCTCAAATATTTCAATATAATAATAAGTAGGAACACTGACCAAATTTCAAATGTAGTTAATTCAGTAACAGTCTTTAGTAAAGGGATACTAACGATATAAACAATTGCCACAATCCACACCTGTGACCAAAACGTCCACGCTAAAGCCTTTTTGAAATACTGCGACATTTTTGATTCTAAAGGTAATAAATACACTTGGTCTGGCTCTCTCAAAAGTGAAGTCGGACGACTAAATGCCAATAAAATCCCTACAAAGACTGAGATTAATACCTCTGCTGGAAAATCAGCCTGTACGACTTTTAGCCATTCACTATATTGATAGCCCCCTGCTCCGATAAGAAATACTAGTACAATCGCTAAATGCCCTGTAAAAATAAACCGCATATATTTTTGCACTTCACCTATATAGTGCATGAAGCGAGAGGACCAAACATCACGCAAGTTCTTCATGGTCGCGCTCCTTTGTCATTGCAATATATAAATCATCCAATGTCGCATGTGGCATTGCAAATGCCTTGCGTAAATCCTCCATTGTTCCTTGTGCTCGCACTCGTCCTTCATGCAATAAAATAATACGGTCACAATGCTTTTCAGCGGTCGATAAAATGTGCGTGGACATTAATATAGAAGCGCCCTCTTTTTTCTTTTCATCCATCTGATCAAGCAATGATTGAATACCAAGTGGATCGAGCCCTACAAAAGGCTCATCAATAATGTAAAGACTTGGATTGACTAAAAAGGCACACATAATCATAACCTTTTGACGCATGCCCTTTGAGAAATGCGAAGGGAACCAATTAAGTCGCTTTTCCATTCGAAATTCTTTTAATAATATTTGTGAACGAGCTGCAAGTGTTGCTTCATCTAGACCGTAAGCCATTGCAGTTAATGCTAAATGCTCACGTAATGTTAGCTCATCGTACAATACAGGTGTTTCAGGAATATAAGAAAATGCTGTACGATACTTGTCTGTATTTTCCTTTAACGTCACACCATTTAAACGAATGTCTCCTTCTTTTGGAAGCATTGTTCCGATGATATGCTTAATCGTTGTACTTTTACCAGCGCCGTTCAACCCTATTAAGCCAACAAGCTCTCCTTTTTCAATCGTAAATGATAAATCTTTAATAACAGGCTTTCTTGTATAACCACCTGTCACATGTTGTACCTCTAATACCGTCATGCCCTCACTCCTCTTCTAGTTTATATTTTATCAAAAATTAGCAAATGATACAGTTATGAGTATGATAGAATGTACTTACATATAAAATAAGGAGGAATTTTCAAATGAGCGATTGCCTATTTTGCAAAATCATTGAAGGATCTATTCCAAGTACAAAAATTTATGAAGACGAGCATGTCTATGCATTTACTGACATTTCGCCTGTAGCAAAAGGTCATACACTATTAATTCCAAAACATCACTGTAAAGATCTATTCGAAATGCCTGAGGATGTAGCTCGTAATTTATATGCAGTAGCACCGAAAATTGCAAATGCTATTAAGGCTGCTTTTCATCCAATTGGACTGAATACAATTAATAATAATGGTGCTGCAGCTGGACAAACTGTTTTCCACTATCACTTACATTTTATTCCGCGTTACGATGAAAAAGAAGGCTTGGGCTTAATTTGGCAAACACAAAAATATACACCAGAGCAATTAACTGAAGTTGCTGAAAGCATTAAAGCTAACCTTCAGTAATTGAACATAATTGTCAGAATTGTCTATTGCATTTTTAAAATTTATAGCGTACAATCACAAATAAGTTTCGCTAACGGTCATGAGGACACGTTAGGAGACAAAAAAGATTAGCATAGTCGAGGAGAGATTAGCAATGAATACAAAAAATTTAGTATTAATGGCCCTTTTAGTTGGTGTTGGTGCTACCCTTTACGTGGTTACACCAGGTATGGTAAATGGCATGAAGCCTGATTTCATGCTAACAATGATGTTTATCGGCATTTTATTGTTCCCTACCATTAAAGAAACGTTCTTACTTTCTTTAGCAACAGGAGTACTTTCAGGATTGTTTACTACTTTTCCAGCTGGCCTTGTACCAAATATTATCGATAAAGCAGTAACAGGCTTTGTCTTTTTAGCTGCCTTCATGGTGCTGAAAAAATTGGCAAGCAATTTTGCAGTATCTGCTGGCTTAGTTGGTTTAGGAACAATTTTATCTGGAACTGTCTTTTTAACAGTCGCACTTTTTGTATTCAATGCAAATGTTGGTGCAACATTCGCTGTTCTGTTTGTAGGCGTTGTATTACCTGCTGTAGTATTTAATGTGATTGCTTTTGCAATTATATATCCTATCGTTGCAAAATTAGTGAAGCGTTCTAAATTCCAAACAGCTATTTCAATTTAATAAAAATGACGTTCATCTTCAAGGAAACTAAACTGTGAGTCAAAATCACTCGTTTAGTTTCTTTTTTCTTTTTGTATTCATGCATTTCATGGTTTAATAGTAGGTAACACATGATCATTACAGAAATGAGGTATTTAACATGAAAGCAAAACCATTTTTATTTGGACTGGCTGCCGGGATTGTCGGCGGTACAATCGCTGTACTTTTTTCAGCTCCTCAATCAGGACAACAGCTACGTGCTAATTTGCGCGCAAACGCTGCAAGCACAAAGGACAAGCTTTTAGATGTAAAACAGCAAGCAGGCACAGTTAAACAATCTGTTAATTCACTTACAAATGAAATGAAAAATAATATACCACTAATAATAAATGATTTAAAACAAACTATTACTACATTTACTGAAGAAATAGAGCCATCAAAAAATAACTTACAACAAGAAATAGAAGCATTACAGAATTCAATAAGCGAAATCGAGAAAAACGTTACACAATTTACAGAAAAAAAGAAAAAAACGCAAGAAAAAGTTAGCGACTAAAGTCCTTATACCTTGATAATCAAACTGTATTTTTATTAATTTCAATCTGCAAAATGTTATTTTTTAACCACTTTTCAATTTTTTAATTTTTCTAACTTTAAACTTTTTTCCTTTATTGCTATAATATTTTTAAAATGTTAAAGAAAGCAGTAGGTGATGGCTTTGTCAGAGGAATTATACACTCAAAAAGAAGCGATGCTTTATAGTCAAAGAATTGCGCAATTATCAAAAGCCTTATGGAAAGCAGTGGAGAAAGATTGGCAGCAATGGATTAAACCCTACGATTTAAATATTAACGAACATCATATTTTATGGATTTCGTATCATTTAAAAGGGGCTTCAATTTCTGATGTGGCAAAATTTGGGGTTATGCACGTTTCCACAGCATTTAATTTTTCTAAAAAATTAGAAGAACGTGGATTCCTTAAGTTTTCAAAGCGAGATGACGATAAGCGTAATACGTACGTTGAGTTAACAGAAGCAGGTACAGAACTTATTGTTGAAATGAATAGTAATTATCATAATACGTATCATTCTGTGCTAGAAGGCTCATTAGCTTTAAAGGACCTATATGGTCGCTTCCCAGAATTTTTAGATGTTATGGCTGTTATTCGCAATATATACGGCGAGGACTTCATCGACATTTTTGAGCGTTCCTTCCAGCACTTCCGAGAGTCCTTTGATAAGGTAGAAGAACGTCCAACTGTAAAAGGATGAAAGTGATAATAGTAGGCTTTTAAGCTCGGTTGTTCGTCATTTGAGTTTAAATGGCCTTTAAAGCCTATAAATGATACTAAAAGAGGTACTTCAGAAATTTTTCTGAGATACCTCCTTTTTCTTGCATTCTAGCATAATTCAATTTACATTAGATAGGACCATTCATACTACGGAGTTGATTAATCATGCACTGCTGGAAAATTTTAAATCTTGAACATCATTACGGAACAACGCGTATTATGATCATGGCTGTCCTTACTTTTTTAACTGTATTCTCTCTTTCCTATGTAACGTTTAATTTATTTAATAATGAGCATTATACAGATCGTTTGTTTTGGCTCTTTGTCATTGCTGTTTTTGCAATCTATCCAATCCACAAATGCTTACACTTTCTAGCATTGTATGATTTGCGTCAGCATTTAAAATTGCGTGTGCGTACCCAATTTTATGTTATTCCTGTTCTACACATGCGTATCCGTGAACCTTTATCGAAAAACCGTTATATTTTAGCTTTACTCACACCATTTATTGTTTTAAATACAAGCATTATATTAGGTACACTGCTATTTCCTGCGTATACACATTACGGCACATTACTTTTAGCTTACCATTGTAGTCTATGTATCATTGATATTCTATATGTGAAATATTTATTGAATTCGCCTAAAGACTCCCAAATTGAGGAGACGCCTAAGGGCTATGAAATTTTAGTACCACCTACTATTCACTAAATTGCTTGTACTTGTGTTTTATTGACGTTTTTTGTTATGCTATTAATACTGAAAGAGGGGAGGAATAGACTTGCTGTTAATGATTGTAGTTCTATTCTCGGTATTCTATTTATTTCAAATAAACCGCATGACTTATGCGCTGTGCATGCGACGTGAAATTCCCGAAGAAAAGCAACCAAAAGTATTCCGAACTATAAATATACTTATTACAATATTACTTGTCTCATTTTATATTGAAGTTTTATATGCAGTATAGTAGAAATTATGTCTCGGCAAAATTGCATCAGGAATCAGCTTTTTGCAAGCACAAAGCCGACTAAGAAAAAGGCATCCACTTAATGTGATAACTCGGTCTGACCAATCATATTTTGACGTCACCTAAAATGCGGTGCGGATGCCTTACATTGTAAAAAAAGCTAAGGACGTTACATCCTTAGCTTTTCGTTATTTTTATTAATTAGTATAGGAATGCTGCACCAACGATAATTAATAAAATAAACAACACAACTAATAAAGCAAAGCCTGAGCCGTAGCCGCCGCCACCATATCCTCCGCTGCTCATAACTTCACCCCCTTTCTTTTCTATATCCTATGCGCTTGAAAATTTGAAATATAGGCTATACTCAAGGGGGGAACCATTTTGTTTTTAAAACGTTTATGTTATAGTAAAAAATGGACGAAACCATTGTAAGGAGAGAATATCCACTATGAAAAAGACAGTTTTATCTTTAACATTAGCTGCCTCGGTATTAGCGCTTGGAGCTTGTAGCGGAGGGGACAGTAAAACAGTTGTTACTTCTAAATTAGGTGACATTTCAGGCGCTGACTTTAATGAATCAGCAAAAAATTTAGCAGGTGCTCATGTAGTTCAACAAATGGTGACTGAAAAATTACTATCTGATAAATATAAAGTATCAGACAAAGAACTTAAAGAAGCATACGACAATACTGCTTCACAATTAGGTGATGACTTTGACCAAGCTCTTGTTCAATATGGCTTAACGAAAGAAGGCTTTAAAGAGACTTTACGTGTTCAGCTTCTTTCAGAAAAGGCTTTAAAAGATAAAGCTTTTACAGAAAAAGATGTAAAGAAACATTATGAGCAAATGAAAACCGAGTTAAATGGTCGTCATATTTTAGTTGCAGATGAGAAAACAGCTAAAGAAGTGATTGCCAAAATTAAAGGCGGCGCAAAATTTGCAGATGTAGCAAAAGAATACTCAACTGATACTGGCTCTGCTGAAAAAGGTGGAGAGCTTGGTTGGTTCTCTGTTGGTACAATGGTAGATGAATTTAATGATGCTGCTTATGCCCTTCCGTTAAAAACTTTAAGTGAACCGGTTAAAACAAGTTTCGGTTACCACGTTATTGAAATTACGGACAAGCGTGATGTAAAAGGTGTTGGCTCATTTAAAGATGAAGAAGCAAATATCCGTTCACAAATGCTAGCTAAATTAGTGAACACAGGTCAAGATCAACAAGTTCTTAAAGATATCCTTGCAAAAATGGCAAAAGATGCTGATGTAAAAACTTCTAATAAAGAATTAGAACCTGCTATCAAGGCTCTTACAACAACAAGTGAAGAGCAAGCTAAAGCGCAAGAAGAAGCTGTTAAAAAAGCGCAAGAAAACGCTGAAAAAGAAAGTAAAAAAGATACTGACAAAAAGTAATCTGTTATTTTACTATATGAAAAAGGGTTACGCTTATACAGGCGTAACCCTTTTTATATACAAAAAGTAGCTTGAAAACACATACTCATTTTGAATAAAGTTTACTTAAAATGAATTCTCTTTCCTTTTTTACAAAGGTGTTAGAGGGTTTAGCCTTCGTTCCATTACTAAGGAGCTCATCTATGACCTATCCTCAGCCTCGAATCCAATCAACTATGAAACTAGAAATCTACATTTATTTAATAGACGGCTTATAAAACGATCGATTATCCAGCGGAAATAATCGTTCAGTAAATTCTCCCGGTGCTGTTTTGCCTAATGCTCGTGCTAGCATGTTCATCTTTGCATCAATATTATCTATATAATGTAAAATTTCCGCTTCTTGAATCATCGGTTTTTTCGGGCTGCCCCATTCTTCTTTACCGTGGTGAGATAGCACCATATGTTGCAATAGCATAACTTCCTCGCCCTCGATCTCTAGTTCACTAGCAATCTTGGCAATTTCATTGACCATAATCGTAATATGACCAAGTAAATTCCCTTCAACAGTATACATTGTGGCAACTGGGCCTGATAGCTCAACAACCTTACCGATATCATGCAGAATAATTCCTGCATATAACAAATCTCGATTTAATGTAGGATATAAATCAGCAATTGCTTTTCCTAGTCTTAACATGGACACCATATGATCCAATAGACCAGATGCATAATCATGATGATTTTTCGTTGCAGCTGGATATACTAAAATAGCATCCTGATGTTTTTTAATAGCTGCTCGTGTAATACGAGAAATACTTGGATTTTTAATATCAAAGAAAAATTGCGTCAATTCTTCATATAATTCTTCTTTTGGAGTTGCTGAGGAAGGAACTAAATCATTAATAGCAATTCCCTCCTCCGGTTTTGCTACACGGATTGATTTTATACGCAATTGGTTTTTGCCACGGTAGTCATGAATTTCCCCACCTACACGGACAATTGCCTCAGCGTGATACATTTTTTCATGATCATCATTTGTATCCCATAGCTTTGCCTCAATATCTCCACTTTTATCTTGTAATAACAGTGACATAAATGGCTTTCCAACTGTCGTAACTCCTTTTGTCGCCTGTTTAATTAATAAAAATTGATCAACTGATTCTCCAACCTGGAGCGTCGTAATACCCTTCATGTTGACGCCACTCCCCTTTCATTTGCTAGTGCTCCAACATTGACTATTTGGTCTTTCTGCCAATGCTCAAGCATCCCGTCATGGCAAGTAAAATATAAAATTTGACGTTCATATCCTACTTCTTTCATTAATTGTACCATTTTGTCTGTACGGTTTCGATCAAAATGGACAAAAGGATCGTCCATAATAAATGGAAATGGAGCAGAAGTTGTCAGTGTTTTTGCTAGTGCCATGCGCAACGAAATATACGCTTGCTCCTTCGTAGCCTGTGATAATTCTGCCATTTGATAACGTACTCCAGAAACATCCTGTGTCACAAAATAGCCTTCATCATTAATTAAAAGCTTGTCGTAACGTCCACCTGTTAACAAATTAAATAGTGCATTAACCTCTGTCAAAACATAGGGTAGTTTTTCTTCTCTTAGGCGGAACAATGTTTCATGAATCGCAGTAGCCAATGCCTTTTTTGTAGCCCATTGCCCGATAAGCTGTTGCAGCACTGATTTCTCCTCTTCAAACTGTTGAAGTAATTGACCATATTTCTCGTCATTTAGAAGATTGTCCTTTTGGATTTGTAGTGTCGCGCGTTGTTCTAGGCATTGATCTATAGCTGCCCGCATTGCGCCACGCTCTTCTTCTAAAGCAAGTAGTTTTTCTTTAAGCTGTTTATCGTCTATTAATGACTGTTCGTTGTCTACATTCAGCGAGGCTAGCTGACTCTGAATGGCTTGAAGTTCTGTTGTTATTTTTTGTTGTTGCTCAAATTGTTCATGCGTTTCATAATATGCCTTCTCTGTTTGAACATTTGCAGCATTATATAACTGAGTAATTTCAGACTCATAGCTGGCTATATGTGATTGAACACCTTGAATTTTGGTCTGAAGGCTAGTCAGCTGCTCTTTTGCTTGTTGGGATACCTGTTGCTCCTGCTGTAAAGTAAGGAATGTATTACGTAAATGCATAAAGATTTCTTGCTCACTATAATCTGCTTGTAAGACTCGCTGCACTTGTTCTAGGAACTCGATTTTCTCCGCTTGTACCGTTTGTAGAACAGTAAATGTACTCCTCTTTTTTGCTGCTAACTCTTGAGCACCGCGAATGCGCATAAACAGCTCTGGTAATAATGTTTTCGGTATATTCCCCTCTATCCGATAGCTCCTTAAAAAATGTTGAAGCGACTGGGTGGCCTCTTCACTCACCTGCTCAGCCCGTTGAATTTTATATTCAAGTTTCACATATTGACGTTCTTTTTCTTGCTGTTGCTCATTCACATGTAACAAGCGATCTTCAAGTTTTTGTTTTTTCAGCAGGATGGCTTGAGCAACATTTTCCTCCTGCTCTAACTCACGTAATTGCTGATATTGTTGTTTACTCGGCGCTTCATGTGCTTGTCTAGCAAATTTCAAATATAAAATAATGAACAGCGACATAACCGCTCCTACAACGACGACAGCCATTTTTTTTTCCATAACACCATAAATAAACGAAAGCATACTTATAGCTAACACAATAAATATAACAATACTTGGTTGTTGTTGTTTTGAGCGTTGCGACCTTCCAAAGCGCAATTGTTCAAGCTTTCGCTTACGTTGAGGCCACTGTGCTAAAATATGTTCTTCCTCTGTTGATAATGACTCCTGCTGAAGCTGTTGTTTTAGTTGCGCAATTGTATCTAATTCTGCATGTAGTTGCTCCAACGAACGCAAATGAAATTTCAGCTCTTCTTCTGCTTCTTCTAATAGGCTTAACTGTTGTTGAAACTGTTCTTCTTGCTGTAATGACACTGTTTCCTCGAGCAAAATATCCTGCGCCGTTTTTTCCTGAACACCTAACAAACGAAACTGTGCTTCTATTTCTTGCTCAATTAAATACAGCTCATCCATTAAGTTCTGTTCCTTAACAACTAACTGATTCCATGTTGCTTCCCTATTTAAAAGTCTAGACATATCAGTAATAGCCTGCTCGTCAACCGTTAATTGAAGCTTATTTTGTAGTTCCTGATACTGCTCGTTTAGCTGCTGCAATTGTAATGTTTCATGCAAAAGCCGATCCTTTAATTGCTCATAACGTCGGATCCCTTCCGGCGGAAACTGAACATGTTCATAGTTTTTTCGCGTCTGCTCGAAAGCTTTTTGCTGTTTTAAAAGCGGCATAGCCTGCTGGAGAATTGTAAGCCGCTGCCAATTTTGCTGCTGTGTTTTTTGCTGACTATATAACTCTTCTAGCCTTTGATCGAGCTGTTGTAATTGTAATAATTTATCCTCAAAGGTCTGAATATTACTTTGTTCTTGTTTAATTGTGCGTTCTAGCTTTTTCACATGCTCCAATTTTTGATTAATGAGTGGCACTTTGCCTGTTTTTTTAAAAAGCTCACCAGCCTCTTTGTCCATCTTCTTTTCTAAAAACGATAGCTGTTGAATCCCTGTTGTCCCAGAGGCAAGCAACAAATGCGTGAGCTCTTCTTCTGACATTTTTTCAATGCCTTGTAGTTCATGTAATGAAAAGGAGAATATAGACTCAAAGGAGGCCTTTGAATAACCATATAATAGTTTTGCTAAAAGTTCCTCATGTCCAATTGTTCCGTCTTCTAGATAAACTGTAACGTCCCCAGCCGCCTTTCCTTTAATGCGTTCTATCGTGCATTGCCCATACGTTGGATGCCCAATTGTTAGCTGACCACCGAATTTCGTCGATACTTTCGGCTCATATTTGCGCTGTGTCTGCTGTCTCGTCGGAAATCCGAAAAGCATTTGTAAAATAAACTGTTGAATGGTCGTTTTACCCGCCTCATTCATACCATAAAAAATGGTAACGCCTTCGTGTAAAGTAATGGTGATGTTTTCATGCTTACCAAAGCCATATATTTGGATTTTTTGTATCGTTAGCATGTTATTCACACCCTTTGAATTTCTTCTGCTAATAATTCTTGCGCGTTGTGCATTAAATTTTTAATGTCCTGTTCTGTTAAAGGCTCGATCAGTCTTGCACCACCCGCATGTTGGTATAATTCCTTTAAAATATCCTTCCATTCAGAAATGTCCCATTGCTCCATTAGATTCATCACCGATTCAGTCGCAGCAGTATGCTCATACAATACGGATGATTGATGTAACACAAGCTTTTGTACCCAGCACATCGGTTCAATCCCATCCTCAGCTTCTCGAATTGTTTCTAGCCATGCATCAACTGTAGCATGCTCAAATAAAGATTGTGATTGTTCATCTATATTTTTCAAATGTAGTTCAACAACAGATGCCCCATATTCTTGACGATTAAACATCAGTGCTTCTTCACATTTTTTAAGGAGTTCATTTGCATGAAACACATTCGTACAATCAATCTCTACCGTGTTATAAACAACAGCAGATGTAGGTACAAATTCCAAATCAGTAGAGGTTTGTGACAAGGTTACGTCATAGAAACCTTTTATCCCCTGCTCTTTCCGATGTCGGCTTTGAATATTGCCTGGATAAACAATCGGTGGATTTTGATGTAAAAGTTGTCGTTTATGAATATGCCCTAAAGCCCAATAATGATAGTTTTTTTCAAGAAGTTGATCTTTTGTGAACGGTGCATAAACAGCATGTGAGGTATCACTAGCTTCACTACCATGAAGCATACCAATATGAATCGCATGTTCGTCCTGTGCAATAGGATAACTATCAATCATTGATTTCGTTATATGACGGTCACTATAGCTGAAGCCATAAATATTAACTTGCTGACCACGTATTTTTAATTGCACAACACTTGTTTCAGCTGGTAATTCATAAACGTTGCTCGGTAAAGCAAAGCGGGTCCATGCACCATTTAAGTGATCGTGATTACCATAGCTTAAAATGACCGGGATATTATGCTGAAAGAGTCTTTCCATTGCCTCTTGAAATCTTCTTTGTGCCTGCAAGCTACGATTTTCGCCATCATATATATCACCGACGATCAGTAAAAAATCAGGTTTCTCCTGAATAGCTTTTTGAATAATTTTATCAAAAGCTTCAAATGTACTCGTTCGAATCTTTTTGAAGTTTTGCTCTGGTAAACCAAATAAGCCCTTAAACGGACTATCTAAATGTAAATCCGCCATATGAAAAAAACGAATTGCTGACATCCAATCACCTCAAGTAATAAATAATCTATATCTTGTCGTCATTCTTTCATCACTCGCAATGCAGTAAATACTTCAGTACATTAGAGGATCATCACAAAAACGTGTGGTCGATTGCCGTTCCGACTGAGCGCCTTGTGCTCACGCTTCGCTTACGTACAGTGCAAAGCTTCCTGAAGTCATTCACAACCTTTGGTGATGAACCACATTAGTATCAAAACTCCAACAATTTACCAATTGCTATTTACCTCATTTTTATCATGAGATATTCGTGAATTACGTCGAAACCGAATATTTGTTCTATTTTATCATACTTCACGCTAGTTGAGAAATGTATTCAAAGAATGTTCATTTATAGTATTGCCTCAAATTTCCCATAACTTTCATAATTTATCGAAATTTTCGCTAGTTTTACCGTGAAGTTTATAAATCTTCTATGTATAATAGATATATATTAAGTAAAAGGGTGGGGTTTGTATGGAGAATTATCGTTTTACAGCTTTTGAAAAAACTGGGGAAACATTATTTGATGAAACATGGACATTCGAAAACGATGAGGCTGCAAAAATCAACGGTCTACAACAAATCGAAGAAAAAGGTGTTGCCAACAAAACTCATCGCCTTGTGAACTCCTCAGGTAAATTAATTTTATTTCATGTCTAAAAATGGCTATTAAAAGGCGCGTAGAAAAGCTTACTACGCGCCTTTTCACTTCCTTTTAGCGGGTGTTTGGACGCCCACTGAAAGAAGTAGTTAAATTTATTTTCCTACAAAGGCAGGTGCTCTTTTCTCTACAAACGCCTGGATTCCCTCTAAATGATCAGCCGTTTTACGCATCGCTGCTTGCCCCGCTGCTTCCATTGATAAAACACTCTCTAATTGCGATAAATTTTGAGCATGAAGAATTTTTTTAGTCGTAATCATCGATGCAATTGGAGAAGCAAGCATTTTTCCGACTAGTTGGTCAGTAATCGCAAAAACAGTCCCATCTGGTGCAACATAGTCAATTAACCCTTCATCATGCGCTTCCGATGCAGTTAATACTTTGCCTTCCCAAATCATTTGCTTAGCTTTAACAGTACCCACTCGTTCCTTCATAAAGAAATGACCGCCACCATCTGGGATGAGCCCTATACCTATGAAATTCATAGCGAGCTTACTATTTTCACATGCCACAACTATGTCTGCTCCTAACGCTAGACTAAAGCCTAATCCAGCTGACGCCCCATGAACTGCTGCAATGACGATCATCGGTAGCTGATAATATGCCTTGACAATACGTGTTAAATAAACCATTGCATTATGAATATCAAGTGGCTTATTTGAATCTAGCATCGCTTTAATATCGCCACCTGCGGAAAAGACCTTCCCTTCCCCACGAATAACAAGAATTTGTATTTCTTGTTCTTGTTGCAGTGCTTCGAAGCATTCTGCTAGTTCACGCATCATCACATCGTCCATGGCGTTCATGGCATGTGGTCGATTTAATGTTAATGTTGCACGGCGATCTAATTTTTCTAGTGTAATTGTTGAAAATTCCATCCCAATACCCCCAAATATGAATAGTCATTCACTATCTATTATTCGTGTTTTTTTAGAAAACTCCTTCTCTCCCACGCAAAATAGCACTTTATATGCTATATTTAACTTCCCTCTGAAAGAAGTCTTCCACTTCTAAACGTGGGGGGGGGACAGTACTAGTGAAAGCGGGAGATGATTTCGGTTAGGTGTAGGCGAAAGAAGTCTCTTTTTTTTGACATGACATGATATAATCAGCTTTAGATAGATGAAAGGTTGTTTTATCCCCGAAATATCAAAATCCATGAATACTTTTATTAGAAAATAAGGTGTGTGGTCAAGTAATGGAGTCCCTTTCTCTTGTGATTGTAGGTTTGTAGCAGACAGAGACTGAAATGCCGCCATCAACATGAAACAAGAAGAATTGCGCCTATTAGCGTTAGTATAACAAAAGAACTTTTGGAACAAGAGGGATAGCTCGGTCAGTTTTCGTTGGCTACTAAAAGCAACGATGAGTCGAGAAGCCCCCACTTCAAAAACTGTTAGGTTTTAAGTGGTGGGTAGTTCACGGACGAATATTGATTTAAAGGTGGTTAATAATTGTGACACAGAAAGACTATCGTGTATTACTTTATTATAAATATATAGCTATTGAAGACCCTGTAGCATTCGCAGAGGAACATTTAGCAGTTTGTCAAGAAATCGGGCTTCTTGGCCGTATTTTAGTTGGATATGAGGGTATTAACGGGACGGTTTCAGGTACAGTCGAGCAAACTGAAGCATATATGAATCATATGAAGGCAGATCCTCGTTTTAGCGATATAATGTGGAAAATTGATGAAGCTGAAGGGCATACCTTTAAAAAGATGCATGTGCGCCCTCGTCGAGAGATTGTACACCTTGGTTTAAAAGATGATATTAATCCTTTAGAAATAACAGGGGATTATTTATCACCAAAGGAATTTATGGAGCGTATGCAGGAAGATAATACAGTAGTTATAGATGCACGTAATGATTATGAATATGACCTCGGACATTTCCGTGGTGCAGTGCGTCCAGATATTGAAAACTTCCGTGATTTACCAGCTTGGATGGAGGCTCATAAAGAGGATTTTGCTAATAAGAAAATTTTAACTTACTGCACGGGTGGTATTCGCTGTGAAAAATTCTCTGGTTGGTTAAAACGTGAAGGCTATGGAGAAAGTGTAGGTCAGTTACATGGTGGAATTGCCACGTATGCTAAAGATTCTGAGGTAAAAGGTCAATTATGGGATGGGCAAATGTTTGTCTTTGATCGACGTCGTAGTGTACCGATTAATCAGGTTGAGCATGTTATTGTCGGCAAGGATTTCTTCACTGGTGAACCGACAGAACGTTATACAAACTGCGCAAATCCCGAATGCCATAAATTAATGCTGTGCGAGGAAAAGCATGAAGCCTTCTATATGCGTAGCTGTTCAGACGAATGTCGCCGTGCAAAACGCAACTTTTTCGTTGAAGAGAATGGTTGGACAAAAGAGCAAATTGAGGAACAAATAATTAAAATCGCTGAAGTGCAAAATTCCTCTTTATAAGAAAAAAGAGCATCATCCATTTGTGGTGATGCTCTTTCATATTTTTCGTGCATTTACCTAAGCAGATATTTTTAGTACCCGAGCGATTTCACATGGCACCTAATCACTTTCTTGTCTTACCCGAGCACCCCTTTAGCTAAGTAACGCCCTACCTGTAGGCCACTAAATAAACAACCACCAACAAATGTCCCTTCTAAAGCACGGTAACCATGTACACCGCCACCGCCAAAACCACTAACTTCCCCAGCTGCAAATAAACCCGGGACAGGCTGATTATTTATTCCTAACACTGCACCATTCAAATTTGTCTGTAAGCCTCCTAATGTTTTCCGCGTTAAAATATTTAAACGTACCGCAATAAGGGGCCAATTTCGGGGATCTAATATTTTATGAGGCTTCGCAACGCGCACAAATTTATCACCAACATAGTTTCTTGCGCCATGAATAGCATTAACCTGTAAGTCTTTTGTAAATTTATTGTCCATTTCACGATCCCTTGCTAAAATTTGCTCTTTTATTTTGATAAAATCAAGAAGATCATTACCAGCCAGCTTGTTCATCCCTGCAACTAAATCCTTTAAATCGTTGGCAATCACAAAATCTTCACCATGATTTTTAAATGCCTGAATTGGACCTGGTGCTCCTGGCAAAACACGTTTCAGAACATCACTAATACGTTTATTTGTTAAATCAGGATTTTGTTCAGAGCCTGATAATGCAAATTCTTTTTCAATAATTTTTTCAGTTAAAATAAACCATGAGTAATCATAACCTGTTTTTTGAATTGCCTCTAATGTGCTTAACGTATCAAAACCCGGAAAATTTGGTGCTCCAAATCGATTGCCTTCTGCATCAAACCATAATGAAGAAGGGCCGGGTAAAATTCGAATGCCGTGATTTGGCCAAATAGGGTCCCAATTTTTCAAGCCTTCTGTATAATGCCACATGCGGTCTCGATTAACGATACGTCCCCCCGCATGCTCAGTAATTTCTAACATTCTGCCATCTACATAAGCAGGTACACCACTGATCATATTTTTCGGTGGTGTACCTAGTCGAGCAGGCCAATTTTTTCTGATTAAATCAAAATTTGCCCCTATCCCACCGCTCGCCACAATAACCGCTCCCGCTTCATAAGAAAATTCACCAATACCTAGCCTAGAGCTTTTTTCACCGCGAATTGCATAGCTTTCAGCCAACACTGTTCCACTAATCCCTGTAATCCTTCCATCTTGTTGAATAAACTCATCAACACGATGTCTTGGTTTAAAATCTATATATCCATCTTTTACGGCCTTTTTCACTTTTTCAGCAAAAGGCTTTACAATGCCTGGCCCAGTTCCCCAAACAATATGAAATCTAGGAACCGAATTTCCGTGGCCGCCTGCTAATGATCCACCACGTTCTGCCCAACCGACGACAGGGAAAAACTTAATACCTATAGACTTTAACCAACTATATTTTTCACCAGCTGCAAATTCAACATAAGCTTTGGCCCATTTATACGCCCACGAATCTTCATCCTCCAAGCGATCAAAGCCAGCCGTTCCTTGCCAATCTTGCCACGCAAGCTCTTTACTATCCTTAATACCAAGCCTTCTTTGCTCGGGTGAATTTACTAAAAATATACCGCCAAAGGACCAGAATGCCTGTCCTCCCATTGAATTTTCAGGTTCTTGATCTACTAAAACAATTTTTTTCTTTGCATCTGCTAACTCACAGGCAGCTACTAATCCTGCCAGTCCCGCACCGACAATTGCTACATCATACATCAGTCAATACCCCCTAAAAATCAATCTTTCATTACTTACATTCTTCTCTAAAGGACCGTTTACCTTCTACACATTATAAATTTGACAAAAATGTGACAAGAAAAAACGTTCGCTTTCTTCCACTAAACAAAGAAAGTTATTATTCACATAATCCATTTAACACCAATATATTTCCGTATAATTTTCGACCTCAAATATTTGTTGAACGCCCATGTAATCAGACTTAGCATCTATCGGCAGCGCTTTCATTGTCCTTTCTAAAAAGACGAACGATGATTAAATAAAAACAATATAACGTTCGCCTCTAGTCCCTTTCCAGACTTTCAAAGTCAAGATTTTTAATATTTTTTAGAAATATTGTTGACAAAGGTGAACAATAAGGATTATGATGTTAACAAATTTAATCACACGAAAATATAACGACGGAGACATGCTAGTCGCAAGAGAATCCAAAGAGAGCTGATGGTTGGTGTAAATCAGCGATTTCTACGATAATAGTTCCACTCCTGAATAGATAAGCCGAACATCTCCAAAGTAAGCTTATCCGTCACATGCACGTTACGCATATTGCTAAGACTGCTAGAAATCTTTCAAGCAGTGATTAAGGGTGGTACCGCGAACCAATGTTTATTCAGCCTTTCGCCCCTTACAACACAATCTTTGTGTTTGTAAGGCGCGGAAGGCTTTTTTATTGTTTTTTAGAAAGGAGATTGTTTGCATGCTGTAAAATATTTAGTTTTACAAAATTCAGACTGTTTCGTATATAAAGAACTCTAAAAAATTTTTAATTAAAAGGAGCTAATTACAAATGACTACTGCAACAAAAACAATTAACGTATTTATCGCTGACCCACTAAGTGAAGATGGTATTTTCCCACTACGACAAGAACAAGATTTAGACTTAAATATCATTGTTGATACTGGCCTTGCACCAGAAGAATTAATCGCAAAAATTGCGGATGTAGATGTTTTACTAGTACGTTCTCAAACAACGGTAACACGTGAAGTAATTGAAGCGGCTAAAAACTTAAAACTTATCGGACGTGCTGGAGTGGGTGTAGACAACATCGATCTAACTGCGGCAACTGAACACGGCATTATCGTCGTGAATGCACCAGACGGTAACACTAACTCTGCTGCTGAGCACACTATTGCAATGATGACTTCACTTGCTCGTCACATCCCACAAGCATTCAATACACTTAAAAATGGTAAATGGGATCGTAAATCTTATGTTGGGGTGGAGCTTAAAAATAAAACGCTAGGTGTTGTAGGCTTCGGTCGTATCGGTGTTGAAGTTGCTTATCGTGCAAAAGGTCAACGCATGAACGTTATGGCATACGATCCATTCCTAACAGATGAACGCGCTAAAGAGTTAGGGGTAACAAAGTCAACAGTTGAAGAAATTTGTGCAACTGCAGATTTCATTACAGTACACACACCGCTTCTTCCTGAAACACGCAACCTTATTAACAAAGAAAAATTCGCTATGATGAAAGATGGTGTGCGTATCATTAACTGTGCACGTGGCGGTATTATCAATGAGGATGATTTATACGATGCAATCGTAGAAGGTAAAGTAGCGGGTGCTGCTCTAGACGTATTCGTATCTGAGCCAGCAACAGATCACAAACTACTTACTTTACCACAAGTAATCGCAACACCTCACTTAGGTGCATCTACAATTGAAGCACAAGAGTCTGTAGCTGTAGACGTTTCAAACGACATCATTAAATTTTATAAAACAGGTACTGTAACTAACCCAGTAAACATGCCATCTATTCCAAAAGAGTTACTAGCACAAGTCGAGCCTTTCTTTGAATTAGCTGAAAAACTAGGCTCATTCTTATCTCAACTTACAACTGAGCCTGTAAAAGAAATCAACTTATCTTATGCTGGTGACGTAGCAAATTATGATGTTCGTCCATTAACGTCAAACGCTTTAAAAGGCTTATTAGCTAAAAACCACGGTAATCATGTGAATGACGTAAATGCTCGCTACTTATCTGAACGCATCGGTATGAAAATTAATGAGCATAAAACTACAACTGCTAAAGGCTTCACTAGCTTAATTACGATTGAAATCAAAACAGTAAACGAAACACACACAGTTGCTGGTACATTATTAAATGGTTTAGGTGCACGTATTGTTAAAGTTGAAGACTATGTTGTTGACGTTATTCCACAAGGTCACCTTCTTTACATTAAAAATACTGACAAACCAGGTGCAATCGGCCGCGTAGCAACAAAGCTAGCAGAAAAAGATGTGAACATCGCAACAATGCAAGTTGGTCGTGCACAAGTTGGTGGTACAGCAGTCATGATGTTAACAATCGACAATGCTGTAACGGAAGAAGATTTAACATTCGTTGCGAAGCTTGAAAATATTGATGAAGTAAAAGCGATTAACCTATAATATATTGATTTATAAGCAGGGAGTACAAATACTCTCTGCTTTTTTATTTTTGAAGATTATCATCTTAACGTAGGGTTGATTTCCGTTCCGACTGGGCGCTTTGTTGCTGCCGCTCCGCTTTCGCACAGATAAAACATTTGTAGCTGACGCTTCGCTTTCGCTACAGAAAACATTTGTTGCTGTCGCTTCGCTTTCGCTACAGAAAAACATTTGTTGCTGTCGCTACAGAAAACATTTGTTGCTGTCGCTTCGCTTTCGCACAGAGCAAAGCTTCCTGGGGCGTCCGATGAGCCCCAAGGAGTCGCCTAGCCTCCACTGTTTGCAGGTATTTTATTTGCTATCTATTTACTGATGCATTCCATACACGCTACGATTATATATGGCTTATTTACGCTCTACTCTATTATGTAAATTTATTATCGTAAAAAAGCAGGTAAGCCCCGAGGTTAAATTAGTATCACAAGAGACTAAAAAATGTACTGATCCTTTGATAAATCAGTACATTTTTGCTTATAGCTTATTGACAAGTTCTAATAATGCAGTTAACGAATCAACCTCATATGTTGGAGTGACAACACCATTTGGTGTATTGTTTTCACGATTGATCCAAACATTTCTCATACCAACACGAGATGAACCTAAAATATCCGTATTCAAATTATCTCCTACCATGATCGCATCGTCTGCTGTAATATCTGCTTTCTCCATTACATACTCGAAAATAGACGCATCTGGTTTCCCTTTGCCAAAGTCCCCAGAGATAATAATATGGTCAAAATATGGCGCGATTTCTGGTGTAATTTCCAGTTTTAAATTTTGTAAACTTGGTGCCCCATTTGTCAGTAAAATGAGTTGATACTTTCCTTTCAGCATGTCTAGCACATGAAAAGTATCTTCATATAAGAATGGTGACACTTTTCGCTCTGCGACAAAGCGCTCCCCTAGCTCCGCCCCTAGTTGTGCATCCTCAATGCCAAGAGCTGCTAAGCCTTTTGTCCACGCTTCTGTACGATAGCCCGGTACGATATTTTTCATTTTTTGGAAGGAATCTGTTGGATCATCAAATGTTCCCCAAAGTCCTTCAAATGGGTTAATGCCGATTAACACCGTATAATCATATGTTTCGTAGCCTTCGTAAAGTGCACGTGCTTCTTTACGCACAGATTCCTCTAACTCAGCCGCATCTACATTATGTATTGTTGCTGCATATTCACATGTTTTCTCAAATGCTGTTTTAACGGATTTTTTATCCCATAATAGCGTATCATCTAAATCAAAAATAATTGTGTTAATTGACATTGTGTCAGCTCCTAGCTTCCTATTAGTATAATTATTTTAGCATATATTCAAAATATTTAGCATAGCGTTTTAGGCATTCTCGTGCTCGAGTTGGCCTGTAAAAATTGGCTCATCTCCATAAAGAGAGGTGCGAAAGCGTAGTGCCAACGAAGCGACAGCCGCACGATGTTGGTCACTAAGCTGTTATCACAGGACGGGATGCTTTTAGCCTTCGTTCCTTTATTGCTAATCCCCAACAAGTCGAGCGATCATATGGCATACGCTTTAACAAATTTCATCTCCATCTTCAAGTGATACTTCTTCACTCTTGAACTATTGTTTTTTCTTACGCAATCTATCCATTAAGCTTTGTATTTCTACCTTTTTCTGCTCAGTTTCTTCTTTTAAAATTTCAATTTGATAGATGCCATCCATTTCTTCAATAAGCACGCGATCGCCAACCTGTACTGTTTTATTCATGGCAGACTGTAAAATGATTAGCTGTTCCTCTTCCTCTGGGTACTTCAAAAAAACTGCATATCCATCTTCAATACGGTCTAAGGTGTATTTAGTCGAGCTCACTAACAAGTTCCCCTTTCGCATTACGTAATTGAGCAGCATCCCCATCGTTCAGCCAAATCTGTTTCTTTGTCCATTTCAAATAATTTTGACCGTCTCGTGCATTCGAGCCACTTGTGACATAAATCGTCTTCCCTGGCTGCAATGTTACATTCGGGAAGTTAAAAACTTGATTCCCTTCAATCGATATAAGCTGCCAATCTTTTAAAGACACTGCTTCATTACCATTATTTTTAATGCCTACAATTTCTTCGATTAAGTCCTTACTAACAATCTCAACACTTGCACTAGTCGTTTTTGGCGCTGAGACACTTGAACTAGTTTTTTGTGGTGCTGAGGCAATTGATCCAGACCATTCTTTTGAATTCACGTCATAGTTTACCCCATCTGTTGAGACGATAACAGTCCCTGCTTCTGCAGTTGCGTAAATTTTACTGCCAAGTACTTGTAAACGCTCAACTACTTCAGCATGCGGATGACCATACTTATTGCCCTCTCCATAGCTTAAAATTGTCACCTCAGGATGTACTTTCTGAATGAACTCCGCAGAGCTACTCGTATTAGAGCCATGATGACCTGCCTTTAAAATCGTTGCTTTCACATCGTTCTGCATCATCTCTTTTTCTAACGCTATTCCTGCGTCGGCTGTTAATAAAAATGATACATTGCCATAAGTAACTTTTAAGACAATGGAAGCATCATTATTATCTGTTGCATGCTCATTGGCATTTAACACCTTCACATTAATATCATCATCAAACGCTATACTATCCCCTGTTTTTGGAACATTATAAGGAATATTCTTTGTATCAATTAGTGTCAGCATCTCTTCAAAAGTTTGAGATGTATGTACCTTCCCTGAATCATAAAATTGTCCTATATCTATCGAGTTCAACACAGGAATTAAACCACCAATATGGTCTGCATCAGGATGGGTTGCGACCACTATATCAAGCTTGTTCACACCAAGCTCCTTCAAATATGAGACAACCTTTTGACCAGCACCTTTAACCCCTCCATCAACAAGCATTGTCTTGCCGTTTGGGGATTCAAGAAAAATCGAATCTCCTTGTCCTACATCAATAAAATGTACACGCATTTCATGTCCTGCAGTGACGGCTACTTTTTTCGTATTTAATGTTTCCGTACAGCCTGCTAATAAAAAAATACAAAAGAGCATTACTATTAATTTTTTCATCTACTTACTTCCTTTCTATTTTTCTATTATACAAAAAAGAGAGCTACCCATGGGCTGCTCTCTATGTCTAATCAATTATGCCTCGGCACAATTGCGTTCAGATTCGGTTTTGTACTTGCACATTGAGATACCCGCTGAAAATTAATTTAAAATCTGATTCATCTCACCACCTAAAGAGATGGGAGATTTCTATATCTGTCGCTTTTGCTTTCGTTACATAAAATAATTGCTGAAAGAAGTTAAACTAAAATCCACCATAAGATCATTGTTACGACAATAGTGACTAGCCCTTGTAGTAAGGTTGCAACTGTTTGCGCTTTGTATGCTTGTGTCACTTCCATTCCGCTATACTGTGTAATCACCCAGAAGAAACTATCATTGACATGGCTAACTGTCATTGCCCCAGCACCTATCGCCATGACTACTAATGCTAACGGTATCGCTCCTCCAATTCCAAGTGTGGCTAACATTGGTGCTACAAGTGTAGATGTAATAACAAGTGCTGTCGTTGAAGACCCCTGAGCTGTTTTCAATGCTGCTGCTACGATAAATGGCACAATGAGGAATAGGCTTCCTGAAGCAAACATGCCTAAATCCATTTCTTGCAGCATTTCCCCAACACCAGCATTTTTTATTACTGTACCAAATGAACCGCCTGCTCCAGTAATTAATAAAATAGGAGCTGCTTCTTTTAAACTTTCACCAATCCAACCAGTTAACGTATTTTCACTAATTTCTGGTAATAACAAAAATGCTGCTAAGACACCTAAAAATAAAGCAACTGTTGGAGATCCTAGAAATCTGAAAATCACATTTAATGTCGATTCTGGATCACCAACTAATGCAGCAATCGAACCAATACCAATTAATACGATAGGTAGTACAATAGGTAAAAATGCTTTAAACGTTGATGGCATTTTACCAAAAGATTTTATGACTTCCTCATAATCTAATGCTTCTACTTCATCTTCTGGTACGCGAATTTTTGTCGCTACTTTCACCGACCATAAATACCCTACAAATGTTGCTGGAATCGCTACTATCAACCCGATAACAATAACTGTTCCTAAATAATCTGATGCACCGATATTTCCAGCTGCAGCAATTGGCCCTGGTGTTGGCGGTACTAATACATGTGTAGCGAAAAGCCCTGTCGCTAAAGCTACAGCCATCGAAGCAATTGTTACATTAGCACGCTTAGCTAAAGATTTCTGTAAGCTCGATAAAATAATAAAGCCTGAATCACAAAAGACTGGGATAGAGACGATATAACCGATTAATGACATTGCTAATTGAGGACGCTTTGGACCAACAACTCGTAATACCACTTCTGCCATTCGATAAGCTGCCCCTGATTTTTCTAATATTAAACCAATTATTGTACCTGCTATAATAACTAAACCGATGCTTGTCATCAACCCACCAAAGCCGGTGTTAATGCTTTCAATCACTGTTAATAAAGGCATTCCCGAAACAATTCCAACAAAGAATGCGCTTATTAATAAGGCCAAAAATGGATGAAGCTTTAACTTTGCTGTTCCAAATACAACAAACAATACCCCTATTAAAATAATGATGAACAACATTTACTCATCCCCCATTTGTACGTAATACTCAAATATCCTTTTTGTTTTTAGACGAATAAATTCATAAGGCTTTTGCATTGCCTGCTGAACACTAATCTTCTCATCTACTAATGACTCAACAACATTAAAGTAGTTTAGTAGCGCAGGTTTATCAATTTCATCAATAGCCCCTGACAACAAAATAGCCTGTGCATTTGCTAATTTTGCTACCTTCGCTACCCCTAAAGGCGCCTTTCCATGCAATGTTTGACAATCCGATTTACCTTCACCTGTAATAACAAAACCAGCACCTTCTAAATGTTTTTTTAGCTGCACTGCATCAATTACAATATCAATGCCCGCATGAAAACTACCGTTTAAAAAGGCTACTAATGCACCTCCCATTCCCCCTGCCGCACCCGCCCCTTTGAAGTCATGTAGTCGAATGCTAAATTGTTTTTCAATAATATCTGCAAACCGCTTTAGGCAGCTATCAAAATAAGCTATTTGATGCTCCTTCACACCTTTTTGAGGTCCAAAAATAGCTGTTGCCCCACAATCTCCAATTAGTGGATTGTCTACATCACATGCAATAATAAATTGCGTTTCATTCAATCGAGCGTCTAGCTGACTAGCATCAATTAAAGCTAAATCTAATAGTGATGACACCCCCTCGGAAATTAAAGTGCCGTCTTCTTTTTTAAATTGAAGTCCAAGTGCCTTTAACATACCTACACCAGCATCATTTGTAGCACTGCCGCCAATTCCGATAATAAACTTCCTAAATCCTGCATCAAGAGCAGCCTTTATAAGCTGTCCCGTTCCATACGTTGATGCAAGCTCAGGATTTTTTTCTTTCTCCCGTAACAGCATAATACCGGATGCTTGAGCCATTTCAATTACACATGTTTCATTATCACCGAGAACACCATATTTTGCTTCAATCTCTCTCCCCAATGGGTCAAGTACATATTGTGAAATATATCGACCATCTGTTGAGGCGATAAGTGATACTAGTGTACCTTCTCCACCGTCTGCAACGGGAAGAATAATTGTTTCAATCGATTGATTAACATCCATGATTCCTGCCTGCATTGCATTAGCCACCTCGATGGCCGATAAAGTGCCCTTATAGGAATCTGGACTAATAACGACTTTCATTTTATACCTCCATAATTCTTTCTATAACACAATTAAGTTAAGCGCTTACATTTATTATAATGACAATAAATTCAGAAAACATTATAATGAATGTATAAATTAACTGTAATATAACAGATGTTTTTTATGCGAGGTGTATAAACATATTAACGAAAAAATTAGCAGAAGATATCGTATATCAAACAATGTTACGATTACGTCGCAACATTAATGTCATTAGTCCAACCGGTGTCATTTTAGCTTCTGGCGATAAAATGAGAGTTGAGAATATTCATGAAGGCGCACTCTATGTTGCCAAAAACAAGGAGACGCTTATTATTAATGAGGAAAATATAGACCAGTATCCAAACACTAGGCCTGGCATTAATATGCCTATCATGTATCAGGATGATGTCATTGGTGTTATTGGGATTACAGGGGATTCTGAGGACATACTAGAAATCGCCAACCTTGTCCAATTAACAACAGAAATCATGGCACATCAAGCCATTATCGAATCAAAAAGTGAATGGCATAGAAAAAATAATGACTACATATTTGAAGCACTAGTTCATGGTAGCATGCTAGATGCGGCATTACAGGAACGGATCCATAAGCTGCCATTTCCACTAGTAGCACCTTTTCAAATCCTACTAGTAAGCTTAGATGAACCCTTATACACAGAGAATAGCATCCCTTTCTTCCTAGAAGATCTATTTTATAAGCAGCCTATACTTTCAGGATATAGTCAACTACATGAATACTATATTCTGTTAACAAGTTGTGAGGACAATACACAGCAGCAAATAATGAGGGCATTGCGGAAAAAGCAACAAAAACTTCATTCCTTACAGATTGGAGTTGGTCCAACCGTCCAACATTTATCTCAGTTACCTCATAGCCACCATGGTGCTAAAACGGCACTAAAGTTTGCCCTGATTAATAAAGAAATCACTTATTTTGAAGATATAGAGTTATTCTCTCTTTTTAAAAATCAAGATTCGGAGAAGGTTCGAGCATTCCATCAACGTGTTCTCAAAAGCATGAATGCAAAGCAACTTGAAACATTACAAGCTTTTTTTAATTGTAATTTACAGCTTAAACTCTGTTCCCAACAGTTAAATATTCATCGTCATACGCTCACCTATAGACTAAATAAAATTAGAGAGCTAACAGGCTACGATCCTCAATATTTTGAAGATGCTGTTATATTAAAAATGGCGTGTGATTTAAGAAAATTATAACGAGATTTTATCGGAATGTTTTTTAATTTTATCGGAACATTTTGTGGTTTTATCGGAATCTTTTACTGGTTTATCGGACCATTATCGCGATTTATCGGAATAAAAGAGGCAATCTGAACACTACATCAGATTGCCATCATTTTTTATGCCTTATATAACTCATCTAAAAACTCAATTTTTTTACCGATTGCCTCTTCAAATGTCATGATGTAAGCAGCAGGATCTTTTGGATTATGGAACTGCGTAATCTTCCCTGTTTCAGGATGTACAAATTTAGAGGATGCACCACAGCCAATCCCTAAAATTGTCTGTACTTCTTCCATTATGACAATATTATAGATACTTTCTTCACCAGCTTTACTGTAGCCGACATTTTCTAAATTACCTAAAATGTTTTTTTGACGATATAAATAGTATGGTACATAATCATTTTCCTTCGTCCATACTTGTGCCATGTGCATCATTTTTGCAACAGTATCACGGTCTGCTACCTTGTACTTATCCTTATTACGCGTCATTTCCGATGCACGCTTAAATGATAATGTGTGTACCGTTAGCGATTCTGGCTGCATTTTTGCAGATTCATCTAATGAATGCTGGAACTCATCAATTCCTTCATTCGGTAAACCAATAATTAAATCCATATTAATGTTATTCATGCCTGATTCACGTGCTAACCAAAACTTATCAATTGTTTCCTGTACCGTATGATGACGCCCAATTGCTTTAAGTGTTTCATCTGTATACGATTGTGGATTAACACTTATTCGGTCAATGCCCCATTTTTTTAACACGTCTAGTTTTTCAGGCGTAATCGTATCAGGTCTACCCGCTTCGACAGTTACTTCACGGATTGTCTCAGGGTGTGGGAAGGATTCATGCATTGTCTGATAGAGTGCATCCATTTCATGTGCCTCGATAGATGTCGGTGTACCACCACCCCAATAAATGGATGTGATTTTCATATTATTTTCTTTCAGCCATTTCCCCATTTCACGTAGTTCAATATGCAGCCCATCTAAAAATGTAGCAACACGCCCTTGTTTTCGATTGCTGCCAATCGCATAGGCTGGGAACGTGCAATAGGCACATTTAGTCGGGCAGAAAGGAATACCGATATAAATACTTATTTCTTTACCGATTTCATCTATATCAGGAATCGTCACTAACTGACGAGCCACTATTTCTTTAAGTAGTGCTACCTTTTCTTCTGACAGACGGAAATCACGAATAAGAATATTTGCTATTTCATCCTCACTCTTCCCAGCTTGTCGGAATTTATGGTAAAGCTTAGTTGGACGCACACCTGTTAAAATTCCCCATTGCTGATGCATTCCCGTATGTTGCTCTAGCACATCTAAAAATACGTGAGATAAAGCACGCTTCATACGAATATTTAGCTCACGTCCTTCAGCCTCCGTTTCATATTGAATACGGTAATCATTCGTATAACGCTTACCGTCTACTTCTAGAACAGCTTTTGTAGAAATTGAGAAATCATTCCCAACATTATGTTCGAATGATACTGCCATATCGGTTCCTTCAGACTCTACTGTTAACTTGGAATCCTCAAAAAATAAATTCGCAATATGATTTAATACGCGAATCCAATCCTCAGGATATTTTTGATCTATGTGAATAAATTTCATTTTCTTCGCTCTTTTCTCTCAAAAATTACAGCACCAATAGTTTAACAAATTTTCATAACGATAAGCAAAGCCACAATTAATAACAGAACATTCCGTCTAATGATCAAAAAATCCATTTTGACAAAATTTATCAAAATGGATTTTTATCTTTTAATTTTCTATAGCCGCATTTGTTTTGAATTTTTTTTCTTTTAGTTTAAGAATTTTTCTTAATTCCACGCTTACTTCCTCCAAGCTTTCCATATCGGGTATAAAATACGAAGTTTTACCGATATACTGATCTTCTCCTTTTATTTCTAACGTTTTCGTAGATATGTTTTTGGAATTCATATATCGCTTTTGGAGTGCATAGATTTCATTAAGGTCTAAATCTGTTTCTACGTTTTTCCCTAAAATATCGGCAATTTTACCAATTTTAAATATGGTATTCGTAGATTTTGCTTGATTAATTGTTGCCGTCAAAAATTGTCTTTGTCTCTCTTCGCGTGAATATGAAGCATTAACAGGTCTGTATCTCATTCTTACAAATGCAAGTGCCTCTTCCCCATTTAAATGTGCCTCTCCTTTATGAAATTCTATCCTTTGTTTTCTATCGTAAATATTATCTTCCCAGAAATCCTCTTTTACATCTATTGTTACTCCACCTAAAGCATCGACAATATCTCTAAAGCCATCAAAGTTTACTGCTATAAAGTTCTCGATCGGTATATTCAGGAATTTTTCAACTGTCTCTAATTGTAACTTAATTGCCCCATAGCCTGTAATTGATCCATAATTATAAGCGGCATTGATTTTATGTATCCCTGTATATTCCCCGGCATTTTCTATTTTAACTCTTGCATCCCGAGGTACTGTAATTAAGTTTATTTCAGATGTATCCGGATCCAAAGTAATGACCATTTGAGTATCTGCTCGACCGTCCTTCTCCTTACTAGAATAATTTTCAACACCTAATAATAGAATTGCGATTGGATCTTTTTTAAATGATACATCCTCTTCCCTAAGCTCTGATTTATTTCCTGCTCTATTTAAATCGACCTTTGAACTATCATAAGCATTTTTAAATTTAACAAAGGCATAAGCTCCATAACTAGTGACAGTTAATAGTAAAATTACAATTACTAATAGGGTAATTTTTATAACTTTATTTTTAGGTTTCGCTTTTTTAGAGCTTCTAGTTTTTCTTTCCAAATTAAATCCTCTCTTCTATTCAAATTCCTGAAGTAAAGTCATTCTCTCCGTTAATAAAGACGCTATTTGTTCTTTCGAGTTTCCTCAAATGAATATATTTGGAAAAAGGAATTTCAAAAAAAATCCCTATAAAGGTAATCTACCTTTACAGAGATTTTAAAATTATTTTAAGTATTCCTCTACAAATTCAACTGGTACATATGTTTTATTACTTCCTAACAAAGCAGGGGCTACATTAAGTGAGCGTAATGCTTTATTATAACCAAACATTTTTTCTCCACGAGTAATTGTGTAGGATAAATTACCTTTAGATACAATTGCACCTTTACCTGTTGACTCCACTGTATAACCAAGCTTTTCGGCAATCAAACGTAACGGAACCATCTTTGTTCCATCAACTTCATAATAATCTGTCGCGATTATTTCTGCTATTTCTGCATCTACAGTATTTTCTGATGTATTTCCTGGTTCGTCATCAAGAACAATTACTTTCGAAGGGGTAGTTTGAGCGGGGATACTTTTTGTTGAAGCTGTATAAAAAACAACTAAGTTCTTCTCTACTAAATCTTTAGCTGTAACTTTCTCGCCCTTCGTATTTAAAAGATCTGTGTTTTCACCAATGTTTAATTTTAACATATTATAAGTATTTGTTAGGTTTTCAAAGAAGTAATCAACTTCAACAAATCCAGCTTCCTTAGTTTCAACAATAACAACATCGGGATCGAATTGTGGTGGATAAATTAATTTTTGTGGCTTATTCGCAAATGTATAAGCTACTATTTTATCCCCTTCTTTAAGCTCCACTTTTTTACCTGTATTATCGAAAACAAGTGTATCTTTTGTTATTTCTAAAATATTTGTTTGATCAGCATCTTTTACTGTGAAATATGTAATTTTTCCACTAGCATTGGATTTTTCAATTGTTCCATAGGTAGTAGTGAAAATGTGAACAGGATCAATTTGAATTTGTGGTAGGTGTTGTTCTGTCTCTGTCGGATTTTCTTTTGCTGAAGCGACCGGTATTACTACACTTCCAAATAATAATGCTGTCATTGCTGCGGGTGCAAATTTTTTCATGTTCATAAAATCTCTCCTTATTATTAGGTTCATAGTAGTAGTAGTTTAAGAATGGTAAAAGTTTCATTAAAAATGGAGAATTTATGATAATAACCGTTTTTTTAGTCAATATCTATTATAATTAGCAATAACAAATTTGAATAATTAGCCTATTGCCAATAACGTAGGGTTGATTTCTGTTCCTTTTTGTACTTGGCTTCTAAAGACAAAACTAATTATTTCATGTTATAATCTTTAAACATAAGGACCCTTCTTTCTGTATAATTTTGTTGTGGTGACTTAATTTCATCAGAAGTGGTCCTTATTTTTTATGAAAAAATTTAAAGCCGGTGACATTTTACTGATCGTAAAATGTCACCGGCTTTTTAGTTTGGAGAGGGATTATGTCCAGTCTCTTTCTCATTCAGAGTGTCTAATACTCATTCCTTAACCATTTCCCTTAAGCCCGTAATATCGATACCGTTTAATGCTTGAGTTGCCAGGCGATCAGCTTCAGAGTTTTCTTTGCGTGATATAAGCTTGTACTCTGGCTGGATACTTAGCTCCTCTAGCTTTGCATCAATTTTATCTGCCCAGCTAGATAAATTCTTTTCAAGCGCCGGCCATTCTCCGCTCAATTGATTAATAACAACTTGAGAATCACCAGTGAAACAAACGGGCAAATGATGAACATTCAATAGCTCAAGCTCGACTACCCCCAAATAAAGCGCTGCATATTCTGCCTCATTATTGGATTTAAGCTCTGACGAAAAAGAATTTTGTCGTAATCGATATGGCTTGCCGTTTTGCTCATAATAAATCACGCAGCCTAGCCCCGATTGATTCGTTGCACGATCAAAGCCCCCATCAAAATAGACTGTAATATTGTGTGGCTCAGTGTCAATTTCCTTTAAATATGCCTTGAGTTCCTTTAAAGACCAGTTTGTATCCTGTCGATCGACACAATGCAGTGATTTTACTCTCCCAGTCCGCTCCATGTCCTCTGCAAGTAGTAAGGCTTGAGCTGCTGGCATTTCTTCTGAACGTAAAACAGTTTCAGCACCTTTTTTTGCTTTATAGGTCCATTCAATGATTACATGCATAATAAATATAACCTCCAATAGATATTGAGCCATAAATTGAAAACGTGCTCCGGCTTGCGGAAACACGTTTTTCTTCTTACTTGTTATATGTGCAACTATTAGTATTTTTATGCCTAAGAAAGCTATTTGATCAGATTGATAGCATCTGTTTTGTCCAAGACACTCGTTTGTGACGCTAAAACCTGTTGCTCTGCTGCTTGGATGTTGAACATCGCCGCTAAATCATGTTGTTCCGCTGCTTTGATACTCAACATCGCCGCTAAATCATGCTGTTCCGCTGCTTTGATACTCAACATCGCCGCTAAATCAGGCTTTTCCGCTGCTTAGTTGTTTTTCTTCGCTGTTATAATTCCTCATACAATGCTTGAATAGGTTTTATTAAAATGCGGTTTACTTCTTCAATGATTTTACTTAGCTTCATTTCCGCCTCAAGCATTGTAGAAATTTTTGCATTTTGCTGTGCAAGCTGTGCTGCTTTTTGCGCGTATACAAGTTCATCTTCCAAAATATCTTGGCCAGTTAACTGCTTTTGCTGTAGGTCAATTTGAACCTTACGGAAATTTTTGAATAAATTTAATGCCTCTTGATCTTCCTTAACAGCTGCCACTGCTTCTTTTAACGCTTCAAATTCAGGTGTTTTACGTAAAGTTGCCTCTAACGCATTAATTTCATTGTAAATATTAATCATAAACATAATTCTCCTTTTCAAATAAAGTAAACAATTAACCCTTGCACAATCCCAATCAATCCACCAAGAACTGCACCAAGTACTGTAATCATTTTAAACTCACGCTTAGAAATACCTAGTACAAGCTCCTCTAATTTTGATACAGGGAAAGAATCAACCTGCTCACGTACTACTTCTTGTAAATTTAAGCGTTTCAACACATCTTCTAATTTATCTTCAGCTTTTACAAAAGCTTTTTCAATTGCTTGTGGGATTACTGTTTCCTTCATCCATGAATTACCTTCTGGCCAGTAATGCGCAATAGGATAATTCAAGCGCTCTTCAACTGCTAATTGTTCTTTTACGTAAGTTTGCAATTTCGTTAATATTTGTTCAAAACGAATATCCTTTAAGAAATCCATTGCTGGGCGATCTTTTAATTTTTCCAATTCCTGCGTAAAAATTTTCGTTAGTAATGTTGTTGTTCCTGGTGCCTGTAAAAGTTTCACGAGTTCACGTTGAACCTTTGCTACGAGCGAAGAAGAATCACCTAAAAACATATTAATCATTCCACCAAATGATCCTTTTGACGATAAAAAGTCATCAATCATCGCCTTAATTGTCAGTTCGCCCTCAGGTGATAAAAAATAATCCTCACCCTTTTCTAAAATATGATCAACCGCTACTGGTATCTTTGCATCAATAGTTTTTTGAATATCTGCTGATAATAGCGTACGAATTGATTTCGTTGATAGTGTATTCTTAACCGCTTCAAATTGTCCCTCAATAATTGCTTCTACCTTTTGTTCAATTGTTGCTGACATATTGGAAAACCCAGCTAATGATAGCCAATCCTGAATTGTTTTATCATTAGTAAAAATCGTTTCTTCTACCTTTGCTTGTACAAACTGTTCTACCTTATTTTGAATATCCTTTGAGAAAAATTTCTTTCTAAAAGTTTCAGGTGTTAACAAATAATTGACAACCGTTAACCCCAGTTGCTTTGCTAATTCGTCACGTCGCTTCGGAATAAGACCTGGTGTAAAGGGCACTCGCCAATTTTTAATATATATAGCTTTATGTGGTCGGAAAAGCATTTTAATAGCTAGGTGATTCGTTACACCACCGATTGCAGCACCTATAATTGCCATAAATAGTAATGTCACTATAAAATTATCCATTCGTATCCTCTCATTTCAATTGTATTCACTATTGGCGTATTTTGTCGCCTGCTGCACTAATTATAGCAGAGCAATGATTTTCTACGAAAGAAATACCCTCTATTAGCTTAACTATTTTTATCCACCTTTAATACTGATTCCCGCAACGAGCACTTGCTTTCCCACGGGAGTCGAGTAGCCCGTAGTGGGAATCAGTGAAAAACGTGTGTACGTAAGCAAAATATCTTTTATCGAGCTCATTACAGTTGCAAAATAGCCACTATCCTTGAATAATATTAACTACATAAATAAGAAATGGGGTTTGGTTATGATTCAGCATTTTAGCTTTAAGCCTTTATTTGAAAATTCTCAGCTTCCAGGCTGGTCTATTTCGTTCTTCTATAAACGTGAACGTTACACAGCGGAGTACTTAAAAGATGGCGTTATACAATGGCATGGAATGATCCCTCCAAACGAAGAAGATGTAAAAAAAATGATTCATGAACTTATGTTGTACCATGTTTATGACTGATCAATTTGGCGTAATTGTAGCTGTCGCTTTGCTTTGGCTATAGAAAATTGCTGTATGAAGATACAAGTAGTATTTTCCTGCCCTAAATTGCATAAAAACACCTATTTTTTACTAATTTATACACTGCTATTATCTTAAAAATGGTTAAGTATATTGAAATCCCCTTATTTTTCTTATACATTTATGGTATTAAGAATTAAAGGTTTTTTATGCAGGAGGCTATTTCAATGAGTAAAGTCACTCTTTCTGATGACTTAAACAGTTATAATTCAAAAGCATTAATTCGTGCAAAAGTAAAAGAAGTTTTTCCCGAATTTTCCGCTAAAATCTTCGAGTTAGCGAGTGAGGCTAAAGCTATTGATAGTAAAAAATTTGAGGCTCTTTCTGGCTTTAAAAGTGATTTTTACAATGAATACTGCAGTCAACTAAAAGGATTTTTCAATTCATCTACGAATACTTTCGGAAAAAGGCCTGTAAAAAATATATATTTAACGTATAAAGACAAAAATTATATTTTTACACAGCAAGGTATAACAGAAAAAGCACCTGTTACAATTGCACTTTACTCAGGTGAAATACCATTTAAAGAAACGCTTCACGATGTAGAAAAAGCGTGCTTAAAATTACGTTTCAACAACAATAAATAATTAAAGCAGAAGGAGCCATCTCATTGAATGAAATTGGCTCCTTTTTTGTTAAAAAAATATATTGAAGTTAGCCTTCGTTACAAAGACCAAATGTGCTGCCGCTTCGCTTTCGCACATAAATGTTGCCCCGATGCCCTCTAGGAAGCGCCAAGTCGAAACAGAAATCAACTCCCTTATTTTGCTGAAGAGCGATACGATGACACCGTTCATTTTATATTTCAACATAACAAAAGAGCCACCCCATATGAATGAGATGGCTCCTTTTTGTTGCTATTAAAAATAATTCATTTAAAAAAATCCACAAGTATAGCTCTCTTGAGATTTTTGACGTGTCGTTTTATATGAGATTAAATGCTTCATTCTCTAAACAAACTATCTTCTTTGCTATATTTAAAGTTAGCATAACAAATTTCTATTTTCAATCTTTTGGTGTTTGAAATTATTTAATTTTTACGATTTACGGGTGTAAAAATCAAATTAATTATGGCTGTCGCAGATACTCAATGCATCCGAAATGTCTCTTAATGCTTTTGCCTACAAATAGTTTTTGTGCGAAAGCGCAGTGCTAACTTTGTGCAGCAATCAGATGTTTAGCCACCCGCTGAAAGAAGATAAAAAAATTGTTGTCAATATTTGTGTTTTGCCTATAAATATTTTATGATTAAATCATTCAACAATTTTTTAATATCATAGGAGGTGTACACTTTGTTTACCTCCCTCATTCGGGCGGGGACAAAGGAATTATTTGGACGGAGACATAATGGAAATAACCATAAGGTTGGCGGCATTTGCCCTACTAATAATAATGACAGGATTTTTCGTTGCAACCGAATTTGCAATCGTTAAAGTAAGATCTACACGTATTGATCAATTGCTTGCCGAAGGGAATAAAAAAGCAAAAAATGCAAAACGTGTAATTTCAGATTTAGATGAATACTTATCTGCATGTCAATTAGGTATTACGATCACTGCTTTAGGTCTAGGTTGGCTCGGTGAACCTACATTTAAGATTATCTTGAATCCAGTGTTTGAATTTCTAAATTTGAGTGAAAACTTTACTACTGTCCTTTCATTTATACTTGCATTCTCAATAGTAACGTTTATGCATGTTGTTATGGGGGAATTGGCGCCAAAAACACTTGCCATCCAAAAAGCAGAATTTGTAACATTAAACCTTTCTGGCCCATTAATTTTATTCCACAACATTACGTATCCAATCATTAAGCTGTTAAACGGATCAGCACGTGGCTTAACAGGCCTTTTCGGCTTGAAAATGATGTCAGAATCAGAAGTAGCCCATACTGAAGAAGAGTTACGAATGATTTTATCAGAGAGTTTAAAAGGTGGAGAAATTAATACTTCAGAATATGAATATGTGAATAGTATTTTCGAGTTCTCTGATCGTCTTGCAAAAGAAATCATGGTCCCCCGTACTGAAATCGTTGGTATTGAAAAAGAACTAACGATTAAAGAGGTTTTTGATTTAATGGGCGTTGAGCAATATACCCGTTACCCAATTATCGATGGTGACAAAGACCATATTATAGGCTTAGTCAATATGAAGCACTTATTAACGGCTTACATTAAAGATCCTGCAAATGGTGATAAGCCAGTGATTGACTATATGCAGCCAATTATTCGCGTAATGGAAACAACGCAAATTAACGATCTGTTGCTCAAAATACAGCGTGAACGCATTCATATGGCCATTTTAATGGATGAATATGGTGGAACATCTGGTCTAGTTACGATTGAGGATATTATTGAGGAAATTGTCGGTGACATTCAAGATGAATTCGATGAAGATGAGATTCCAGAGGTTCAAGAAATTGCAGAAGATCACTTTATTTTAGATGCGAAGATGCTAGTAGAAAACGTTAATGATATGCTAGGTACTGACATAGAAGATGATGATATTGATACAATCGGTGGTTGGTTCATGACAATGCGCTTTGACGCAGTCGAAGGAGACAGTATTAAAGAACAAGGCTATGAATTTATCGCAAAAGAATTAGATGGTCACCATATTTTATACTTAGAAGTTCTGAAATTACCTGAACGTGATTTATCAAATGACAACGATGAGTAACTAAAAAAAATCTATTATGCCTCGGCATAATTGCGTTTGGACAAGCGCTGAAAGAAGATAGAAATCTCAGTAATTGCTCCAGTAAATGACGACAAGTCTCCTACCAATTATCGGTAAGAGACTTGTTTTTTAATGTTTAAATTTGAACTTCAAGACTAATAAGGTTTATGGTTCACCAATTCCCATTGCTAACTGTAATAAAAAAGCAAAAACTAAAACTAATACGTTTGTGATTAGACCGATCCAACCGAAAATATGTTTTTTCGACAACACCAAAGAGACTACTGCAAATATAATACCGATGATTGATAAAATACTAAACAGGGCGATACCGAAATAAATATCAAAATCTGGCCCTCTTTTCATATAGAAAAAAACAACATTTATTATCACAGGTACTAACGATGAAACACTTAAAATGTCTCCTACTTTTTTCTTAGCCATAAAACTCTCCCCTCCTTACAGTAATAACCAACTCGTCACCATCATTCGGCTTAATTCCCTTTACGACAACTAACTTAACGGTTATCAAATTATTTTTCCTTTATTATACAAAACACATTTCTAGAATCCACTAACTTAAACAAATAAGGGATTCTCACCATAACGTCTAAGTTGACCCAAACAAGCCCCCTATCCATCATAGATAAGGGGCTATTTGTATCAATTATGACTCGATTGCGTCCGAAATCGGCTTTGTGCTGAGGCCTACAGATGTCTTTTGTACCGAAAGCGTAGCGACAGGTACAAATATTTGACACTCCCTGAAAAGTGGCCTAAAAACGCAATCATCACACCACCTATAGAGGCGGGAGCATTTTACTGACGCTTCGCTTTGCTACTAAAACACTAGACTTACGTTACATACAAACTTGCTCAAGAAGTTAAATTATTTAATTGCAATATAAATATCGACCTGTGCTTCTTGTGGATTCGCACATCGTTCATCGTACATTTCAAAGTCACCTGTGTATGTTCGCTCTACACCTGAACTTGCAAGCCAAGCCCAAACATCCTGCCAAGCTTTTACAACAACTTCTTCAAATGGACCTTTGTCAGAAGTAAAAACTAAGTATTTAGCAGCTGGCACTGTTTTTACAACCATACCTTGAGGAATATCGTCGGTAGCTAATACTTCCACTCCAAGTGTAATGGCATACTCTCCGTTAACATCCGTTTCATAATCAGAATACAAGCCATACGTTACTTGATTTACTGCATTAGCTATTTGTCCTACAACATTTTGCTGATAAAAATTCGACCATAATTGCGGAATCTTTGCTTGAGCGGTAATTTCATTTGCATTGCTTGTTCGCGCTGAAATTCCTACAATTTGAAATGACTCTTTATTCATCATAACTGGTTCTTGTATATCATGCTTTCTCCATCTCTTTAGGCCTGGTAAAAAAGATGTCAACATTTGGCGTGCTTCCTCTTCCGCCATACCGTCTTCCTTTAAATGTGGTACACAAATTTCGATCATTTCTCCAACTGTTAAATTTGGCTGTTTGAACTCTCCTACTTCATAACAATATGTGCAATAATCCTGACTTTTTTGTCCTTCTTTTTCTGTACCAAGTAATGCCTCATCCATTAATGGCATTCCACAACTTTGACAATAACTTTGCATGATTAAATCCACCCTTCATCCTATTTGTTACGACTATAACAAAGGAAACCTGACAACTGTATGTCATCAATTGAAAAGAGTTAAATTTCTTTATACAACTCCACAATTTCCTGGGCTCGATTTAATACAATCTCACGAATATGAGGTGGTTCTAAAACTTTTAAGCGATGGCCAAAGCTAAGAAGAAAGCCGTATAGCCATTCATCCTCAGGTAATGAAATGTTAATAGTTGAATTCTCATTATCTACATGCTCAGCACCAAATGACTCTTCTACTAATGTCGTTATTGCACAATCGAAAGATAGCATAAGGTTTACTACATTTTGAGGGTTATGCCACTCTTTATCCCATGGGAGTTCAGATAAGTTGACTTCCCTGCGTTGAAAAGTTGTTATCTCTTCTTGTATATCCTTCATTCTTGAAATTTTAAATAAGCGAAATTCTTCTCTCAATTTGCAATAGCCATAAACATACCAAACTTTTCCCTTTTGTACTAAAGTATGTGGCTCTAATAATCGCCTTGTTATATGACCATGTGTAGTAGAATATGTAAAGCTTACACAATGCTCGCGTTCAATTGCCTTCTTTAATAAAGTAATTTGTTCCTTGAAAATAGCATTTGGCCCCCAAGGACTAAGGTCAATAAATAGTTGATCAATCGATTGTTTTACTTCCTCATCCACAACACCTGTTAATTTTTCAAGAACTGCTTCAGCATGTGAATCCTCATATGTCGTTAATGCACTTTTAATGGCAATAGAAAGTGACGTAAGCTCCTCCTTCGTCAACACCTGCTTATCAACACGATAGCCATCAATCAAACTAATCCCACCATGAACCCCCTGCTGGCTTATAACAGGAACCCCGGCACAGCTCAATGTTTCAATATCCCGATAAATAGTACGAACGGACACATTAAATAAATCGGCCAGTTCCTGGGCTGTCACCTTTTTACGATTTATTAAAATCATTGTCATCGTTAAAAGTCGCTCTAACTTCATATTTGTACTCCTTTACTCTAAACTCTATTTTTTATATGCAAATTAACTTACTAATTACCTATCTACTTTAAGTTTTTTTTAAGTACTTTTTGAGTTTTATTTAAGTCAAATGTACTATAATAACGCCTAATAAATTATTGCATTCATTATACTATTTTTACATTTTAAGAAAAAAACGACTAAGGAACATATAATCTCTACTATAACTCCGTTGTTTTTAACAATAAACGCTTAATTATTTCAATGCTCTTAACACAACATATAAAATTTCTATCCTAAATAAGGACGCTGAAAACTCTGAAGTAGAAAACTTTATAGTAACTATTTGTAGAAGTCCAAATTTCTAAGTAAAAACGAACCATCATCGGGAATAGCTAAACAGATAAAATGAGGAGACCCGACACTAACTTATGGAAAAAGGAATACAAAGAGATAAACTTTGGTGCCAAATTTTAATTTTATGTGGAATTTACTTTTTAGTGCCCACCCTATTCGAAAAGCATTTTCAAAGACAACAAACTAGAGTTTAATGGTTTTCAATTTAATTGTAAAAAGGAGATTTTGATGTGATTCGAGCCGTTTTAATAGACAATGAACCCTTAGCATTACACTATTTTCAAAATAAACTACAAGCATTTCAGCAAATACAGGTAATTCAAACCTTTACAAGTGTAGAAGTATTCTTAAATGAGCTTCCAATAATAGAATTTGACGTCATTTTTTTAGAGGCAAGGCTGAATGAACTAACTGGGCTTGAATTGGCTGATATTATCAAAACTGATCGTCCACATGTTAGTGTTATTTTTATAACTTCTTATAAAGAATTTGCTTTACAAGCGTATGAAATCGGAGGTCTTGACTATGTACTTAAACCAATTAGTCATGCACGCTTAGAAAAAACTATTTCTCGTATTGAGCATGAATATTCCATTCAGCAAATGCTTAAAAAAGCTTCGAAAACTATGTTAAACGTACAATGCTTTAATCAATTTGCCGCATATAGCAACAACAGCTTAATTGCCTTCAAAACCGAGAAAACAAAGGAGTTATTTGTATATTTCATCTTACATCCAAACATTCCTATTCATCGGGATTATTTAATTGAAATTCTATGGCCGGATTTAGACTATGTACGAGCAAAATCGAATCTTCATACTGCTCTTTCTTATTTAAGAAAAACCTTAAATAATATAGGTTATACAAACTGTATTATCTTTTCAAACAAATACTATATCTTCGAGAAACCGAACATCCTTTGTGATTTATATGACTTTCATAGATATTATGAGGATTTCACGAAGTTAGATTTCCCACCAATTTCATTGATTAATCAATGTCTCTCAATTTATAAAAATGGACTACTCATTTATGATGATTATGAGTGGGCTACTGCCTATAAAGATAAGCTGACGAAATCATACATAGATTTATTAGAAAAAGGTTTTCAAGCAACGTTACTAACGGATATTGATAAAGCATTAAATTTTTTAAATAGACTATTAGAGTTTGATCCATATAATGAACAAAAACTTGAGCACTATTTACACATTTTAATAAATGCGGGGTTTCACGAGCAGGCATACAAAGTATTCCTATCTTATGAACAGAAGCTAAAAGATGACCTATCAATTTCGCCAAGCTCTACATTAATTGATATTTCTAACAATTTTTTTCTTCAAAAATAAATACAGGATTCATACAATAAAAACGACGAGCTACTACAATTTGTAGGAGTTCGCCGTTTTACTTTTTTTCATTTTATACACCACTACCCTCTGTCAGTCCGTGCTTCACAGCATAAAGAGCCGCCTGCGTACGATCCTGCACCTGTAGCTTCGTGAAAATATTAGAAATATGAGTTTTCACTGTTTTTTCTGTAACGAATAAAGAGGACGCAATCTCTCGATTACTTTTCCCTTTTGTAAGCTCTGCAAGTACATCCTGTTCACGAGGTGTTAGTGGGTTTAAAACATGCGGTGCATTTTTTGATTCTTGACGGTCCATTTCAAGAGTTGTTGTTGCTTCTGGGTGTAATGTATTTTCGCCTCGCATAATACGACGAATGGACAATACCAACTCATCAGGTTCAATATCTTTCAACTGATAGCCTGCAGCTCCTGCCTCCATTGCTGGCACTACATGATCACGGTCTGAAAAGCTTGTTAGCATTAGAATTTCTATTTGTGGAAACTTAGCTTTAATGCGCTTCGTCGCTTGAATCCCATCCATCTCAGGCATGACCAAGTCCATAAGTATAATATCTGGCTGTATACTTTCCGCTAAAGCTACTGCCTCAAGACCATTTTTCGCTTCTCCTACAACTTCAATATCTTTCTGAGTTTTTAAGAAAAATAATAATCCACGACGCACTACATGATGGTCATCTGCGATTAAAACACGTATCATACTCTTCCCTCCTAATATGGCAAGCGGATTAACAGCTCTGTTCCTTTGCCAATTTCACTAACCCAATCAGCTTTGCCACCAACTGATTTTGCACGATCCTTTATGGATTGCAAGCCTATCGACAGTAGCTTCGTGTTATGATCGATGACGAAGCCTCGTCCCTCATCACGAATAACAAGTAAAATATCTGTAGAAGTAACAGTAATATATAATGCAGCCTCCAGAACACCGGCATGACGACGAACATTATTTAGTGCTTCTTGGGCTACCCGAAATAATGTTTCTTCGATACGTGATGGGAATTGCAGTACACCTGAAACCGTTACATGAAGCTTCAAGCCAAGCATTTCAGCATACACTTTTATCGCTTCAAGCAAACCATTCTCTAATCCTTTTGGACGAAGCTGCCAAATAAGAGCACGCATTTCTGTTAAAGCATCCTGTGTTAAATGCTGAATCTCCTTAAACGTTTCCTTCACATCACTATCATTTGTCATTTCAATACCAGCTCTCGCCGTTAATGTAACCGAAAAAAGTAGTTGATTGACAGAATCATGTAAGTCTCGAGCTAGACGATTGCGCTCCTTCACAAGTGCCATTTCCTGCTCCTGCTTTGTCAGTAAAATACGCTTGATGGCCGACCCCATTTGAAATGCAACCGATTCAAGTAATGCTAGCTCTTCCTCTGAGAAACGCACGGTATCCTTCGATGCAACATTTAAGACACCAAAACGCTCTTGTCCAGATTGAAGCGGCACAGTTGCATGATGTGTAATGCCTTCGTGATCGCCAACATTTGCAGCAATTGCACTTTCAATACGTTGACATTCAATAATATTAGAAGCTTTCTTTAATTCCTCATTACGATAGCGAGAAACACACCAACAGCCTCCCTTTTCTAAATAATGGCAACCTTTATACTCCAGTGCCTCTGGTAAATTGACATGGACAATAAGCTCTGAGCGCCCTTTTTCATCGATAAAAAAAATCCAGCCCGTTTCAAAATTTGTGCCATTTAAAAATTTTACAAGTGCTCCCTTTAACATCGACACAATTTCAGTTTCTTCGTTTAATAACTCTGCAATCTCTTTTAAAATACCAATATTGGAATGATCATTGTCCCTCACAAAATACACCTCTTCTTTGGCATTACTAATTTTAATGATAACATTTCAAAGTCTGGAACGTCTGCCTTAGCCGTTCATACTTTAGTCTGAAATTTTTCATAAAGTATACCTTATTTTGGTTCATCACCAAAAGTTGTGGATGACTTTTGTTAAAAGGTTTACTATGTAAATAAGAGATTGTAGTGAAGGAGTATATAGGGGAACGAAGGCTAAAACCATCATGACCAGTGATAACGCCTTTGTGCCCACATCTTGTTGCTGACGCTACGTTTCACTACGCTTTCGCACATAAAACATTTGTTGCTGACGCTATGTTACAGAACGGATATCAACCACATATTTTGGTGATGGCCCCTTATTTTACGTAAGTTGATTTACATATAAAACTAGAACAACTATAATCGAACAAGTACATGGTTATACTAAGGAGAGAATTAATATGTCTAAAAAAGTGGAAAATGGCTTATTATTTATTTGGATTGTCTCTGTCGTTGCAACACTGGGTTCCTTATACTTTTCTGAAATTCGTCATTATGAACCTTGTAAAATGTGTTGGTTCCAACGAATTTTCATGTATCCAATTGTCATTATGACAACGATTGCCTTTATTCAAAAAAATGCACGTATTGCTGTAACAACGGCTGTTTTTGCCATTATGGGTGGCAGTATATCACTTTACCATTATGGTATTCAAAAGCTAAGTTTTTTAGCTGATACTGCACCATCTTGTGGTCTTGTTTCATGTACCGGTCAATATATTAACTGGTTAGGTTTTATCACAATCCCATTTTTAGCGCTAACTGCATTTATTTTAATTGCAGGGGCAAGCTTTTATGTAATGAAGGCTGCGAAAACAGCAAAATAATTATGAGACCGTGTTCTACATTTGGAATACGGTCTTTTCTACGGAGGAAGATTTATGTTTCACTATGAAATAACTACGAATAATTTGACAGTCGAGGAGCTATTACGCAATCATTGGCGACTCGGTAAAAAGCTAGTCCATGAATTACGAATGGCGAAGGCTATCACAACAATGGACGGAGAGCCTATTCAGTGGAATGACCCACTACCGGTAGGCACAATCATAAAATTTACATTCCCTATTCCGACATCCAGCTATCAACCAACGCCAGTTTGTGCAATTGATGTCGTCTATGAGGATGACCATTGTTTGATCGTTTCTAAGCCAAAAGGCATGTCGACACATCCAAATGATGCACGTGATACCCACACTTGTATGAATCATGTCATGGCTCATATTAAAGAGCAAGGTGGCATTTATGCGGAGCATGTCCATCGTTTAGATAAAGGGACACAAGGTTTGTTACTTGTAGCCAAGCATCCTTTAGCAAAATCAATTTTTGACCGTATGATTGAGGAAAAAACCATTATTCGAACATACGCGGCAGAAGTGCAAGGGAATTTGCGCTCTACATCTGGTACGATTTCTGAAGGAATCGGAAAAGACCGACATCACGCAACAAGACGTGTCGTTTCAAAAACAGGACAGCATGCCGTTACACATTATGAAGTTGTAGCACGTTATAAAAGCTCTTGTGTTGTCCATCTAATTCTTGAAACAGGAAGAACACATCAAATTCGCGTACATTTAGCACATATCGGTCATCCGATTATTGGAGATACAATGTATGGAGCAAGAGAAACGGCAAGTGGCGATTATGAGCTCCATGCAATTCAATTAGAATTCGAGCATCCATTTTTAAATAAGGCGATCGTTGTAAAGGATCAGCAGTAATTATCGTACTGCACTTCGAATTGTTGCACATGCGCTAACAATTCGAGGTGCAGTTTTTGTATACGCTCATCATCACCCATAGTCCTAAATAGAGGTAAACCGGTAATCATCCATTACTTTAACTCATAAAAGTTGTCGGATAATACTTGTTGAAAACAGCACGTTATGGTGATGAGCGATTACTTCAACCCATTTACTCTTTTAAAAAAGTATAAATATACTATTTAACATTTCTTTCATCTATTTTTTACAGAAATTTATTATACATTTCCATTATTGGTAATGACGGTGGAATTCTTTCATGATAGAATTAGATTAAATTGTCTAGTCACCTGACTTACTATGAGGAGGAATTTATTGATGAAATGGGTTAAAAGTATTGCAGCAACAACTCTAGCTGCTAGTTTACTAGCTACACCTGGTTTTGCCGCACATGCAGCGGAAGCAACACCAACAGCTAAGAAAGATGATTTCAAATTAACAATTCTACACTCAAATGACACGCATGCACACGTTGAGGATGCTCCAAAGCGTGCAACAAAAGTAAAAGAACTTCGTGCTGCAAATGCAAACTCACTTCTTTTAGATGCTGGTGATGTTTTCTCTGGTACTTTATACTTTAACGAATTCGCTGGGGAAACTGATATGAAGTTAATGAACTTAATGGGTTATGATGCCATGACTTTTGGTAACCATGAGTTCGATTTAGGATCAAGCCCAGAAGGTCATGCTGCACTTGCTAAATTCGTTAAGGGCGCAGAGTTCCCATTACTAGGGACAAACCTAGATTTTTCGAAAGATTCTTTATTCAATGGCTTACAATTTAAAACAGTCACAAAAGACTTTGAAAATGGTAAAATTTACGACGGTATCATTAAAGAAATCGCTGGAGAAAAAGTAGGTATTTTCAGCTTAACAACAGAAGAAACACCTACGATTTCAAGCGTTGCTAACGTTCAATTTGCAAACTATATCGACTCCGCAAAAAAAGCAGTAACTGAACTTGAAAAGCAAGGTGTTAACAAGATTATCGCAGTTACTCATATAGGCTTCGATGACTCTGCTGATTGGGATAATGACCAATTACTAGCGAAAGCTGTAGAAGGCATTGATGTAATCGTAGGTGGTCATACACATACAAAATTAGACAAGCCTGTGAAAGCTGAAACACCATTTAAGAACCCTACAATTATCGTTCAAACAGGCCAATATAGCGAAAATTTAGGTGAATTAGATTTAACGTTCGACGATAACGGTGCCGTTGTTGACTACTTCGGTCAGTTACATGCTTTAAATGATAAAGAAAAGCCTGTAGCAGCAGATCCTGAAGCTACAGCACTTTTAGCTCCATATAAAGAAAAAATTTCTAAAATATTAAATCAATCAACAGGTAATACGGCTGTGTCACCTCTAAATGGTGGTCGTGGTCTTTGGGGTGTACGTGCTGGAGAAACAAACCTTGGTAACTTAATTACTGATGGTATGCTTGCTGGCGCAAAGAAAATTGACCCAGAAGTTCAATTTGCATTCCAAAATGGTGGTGGTATCCGCGCAAGCATTGATGCAGGAGATATCACTGTAGGCGAAGTTATGACAGTTATGCCATTCGGTAATGCTCTTGGCATCGTAAAATTAAAAGGTGCTGAAATCTACGAAATTGCTGAACATAGTGTGAAAGAATTCCCACAAGAATTCGGTGGCTTCTTACACTTTTCTGGTTTACAAGTAGAATTTGACGGTAAAGCACCAGCTGGTAAACGTGTAAAATCTATTAAATTAAATGGTAAAGAGCTAGATAAAGCAGCCTATTATAAAGCAGCAACAAATACATTTACTGCTAAAGGTGGCGACGGCTACGATACACTGAAGAAAGTTTATGAGGATGGCCGTGTAAGTGAACCTGGTACGATTGACTATGAAATGTTTATCGAACACTTAGATACACTGAAAAAAGTTGATTCAAAAGTAGAAGGACGTATTATCGCAACAATTCCATTTAAAGATATCGCAAAAGGCTCAGAAACAGAAGGTTTTGTTCGTGATCTTTATTACCGTAATTTAACAAAAGGTACTTCTGCAACAACATATTCACCAAACGCAAACTTAACCCGTGCACAAGCTGCATCATTTATCGCACGTGCCTTAAAGCTTGAAGCAAAAGGTCAAGCAACATTCTCTGATCTTGCGAATGTAAATCCTGCAACACAAAAAGAAATTACAGCACTTGCTGAAGCAGGAATTGTACAAGGTGTGAATGGTAAATTCAATCCTAATACAAATGTAACTCGTGCTCAACTTGCCTTAATGTTTGCTCGTGCATACGACCTACAACACGATGCAAAAGCTGGTTTGAAAGCTGATTTTAGTGATATTTCTCAATATAACGCTGAAACTCAAAATGCTATTGCACTGATGAAAGACTTAAAGATTGTTAGCGGTGTAAATGGCAAATTTATGCCTGGTAACAACGCGACACGTGCGCATATGGCAAAAATGCTTTCTAACTACATTCCTTTTGTAAAAGAATCTAAATAATTTTAAAATCCCGCTTCTCTAGGTAGAGAGCGGGATTTCCTGTTATCGAAAAACTATCGTGTCAAAGAAATTAAGACCAAATTAAATAAAGTATGGTCCTCGGCAAAACGAGAGGTTGATTTCCGTTCCAGCTGGGCGCTTTCCTGGGGGCGTCCGATGAGCCGCTTCACTCGCTTTGCTCGCTCCAGGGTCTCATCTGTGACGCTGATCCCCGAGGAGTCGCCCAACCTCCACTCCAATCAACCATTTCACTTTGTGTGTATCTTCTGCATATAGCTCTAATCTATAGTGAAAAACTGAAGTTTTAGCAACAATTATTTTCTGTGCAAAAGCAACGCGGCAGCACCAGATATTATAGTGTGAAAGCGCAATGTTAACGTAGCGCCAGCGATAAATTGCTAAAACATCGCAATAGTAACAACATCTATACAATCGCGTCACTGTTTAGGACTATTTTCCTCAATTATGGTGAGTAATCATAGTGTTCACTTTTGACATGCATTTAATTTATAAAAGTCTACGCTACCATTGATTGAAGTGGAAGGCTACTCGACTCCCGCGGGAAAGCGAGACAGACGAGACCCTGCACGAAGCGGAGCGAAGGAAGCGGCTCGACGCTCGCCCGCAGGAAAGCGAGTAGCCTGGAACGGAAATCACTCGCCAGAATGTCCACAAAGATTTACCTGATTATTTTGTTTTTCAACACTACAAAATCCCGCTTCTCAAATTAGAGAGCGGGATTTCTATTGCACTAAAAATTAAATTTAAAGTTATCCGGGTCTTGCCCAAATCGTTCATTACGATTTAACGTCGCTATTTTATCCATTTGAGCTAGTGTTAATTCAAAATCAAAAATCTGGGCGTTTTCCTCAATACGACTAGGTGTTACAGACTTAGGAATAATAAGTGTATCATTTTGTAAATGCCAACGCAGCACTACTTGAGCAGCCGTCTTCCCTATTTCACGACCAATTTCCATAATCGTTGGATTATCAAGTACTCCACCACGGCCTAATGGAGACCATGCGGTAACAGCGATTCCATGCTCCCTACAAAATGCTCGTAATGCGTCTTGCTGTAAATATGGATGCACCTCTACTTGATTGACCATTGGTGCTATATTTGCTTTAGCTAATAGCTTTTGTAGATGATGCTCATGGTGATTTGAGACACCTGTTGCACGAATTAATTTTTCATCATATAAACGTTCAATTGCTCGATACGTTTCTTCAAATGTTTCTGAAACTGCCCAATGCGTTAAATATAAATCTAAATAATCCATATTTAACTTTTTCAATGAAACTTCAAAAGCTCGTAATGTTTCATCATAGCCTTGGTCATTATTCCAAACCTTTGTCGTCACAAAAATATCCTCACGTTTAACGCCTGAATGACGAATAGCTTCGCCCACCTCGACCTCGTTACCATAAAGAGAAGCAGTATCAATAGCTCGGTAGCCAAATTTAAGAGCTTTATCAATAGCCTGCAAAGTCTCATCGCGCTCTGTCATTTTATAAACACCTAAGCCAAAGCGAGGCATTTCCACACCGTTTGCTAATGTTTTTGTTGATTGTAAATTCAAGAATAACAACCCCTTTCTTTTCCTAGTTCCATTATACAAAAAATTGGTTTTAAGAAATATAAGGAAAATTTTCGGGGTAATATCTTATTGATCCTTCGCTTCCTCTTTATAATCATCTACTTGAATAGGATCTGGAATTCGATTGTCTTCTACAAGCTCTAGACCATCACGTAAATGCTCCATTTGCTTTCCTAAATCCTGTAAATCTTTAAAATTTCTAGCCATTGTACCGTTTTCAATATTTGGAACCTTTTTTTCCATTATTATCACCTCTCTTATAGTTTTCCCGAAATAGTTATTTCTGAACCATTTCTGACATATTTTATTCCGCTATGTCGTTTCATTTTTATAGTAGATAGTCTATACTAAAAAGAGATGTCTTTATAAACTGAGGAGGGTTATTCCATGGGTTTACTATTAATTATTGGTGTAACTGTTGCGTTCTTAACTGCAATTTTCACTGCTGGCTATGAAGGCGACTACAGAGCAGACAAATAATACCTCAAGAAAATCACTAAGCATGAATATATGCTTAGTGATTTTTTAATTGTTGCATAAAATAAGTTGCCCTCTTAAATAAAGTTTGCTCTTTTTTCCTGAGGGCGTCCGATGAGCTACTTCGGTTACTTCTCTTATTTTTTGGAACAATATAATTACTTGACAATATGCACTTTATAAAATACACTTACTTACATAAAGTAAGTTGATAATTAATGATAACTTAAATTCGGAGGTAATTTACTATGCATTTTCATGAAAAACCTAACACATATGTCACAAATGTTGAAATTAAAGTGAGCGATTTACAACGTTCATTAACTTATTATCAGGAGATCATTGGCTTTAAAGTTTTACAGCAGGAATCTCATAGAGCAACACTAACTGCTGATGGCAAAACAGCCTTACTAACAATCGTCCAACCTGAAACAGTAGAAGAAAAAACGAGCTTAACAACCGGCCTTTATCACTTTGCCATTTTATTGCCTACTCGTCGTGATTTAGCAAATATTATTACTCATTTCCATAACAAAGGTGTGTACTTCGGAGCATCTGACCATGATGTAAGTGAAGCACTTTATTTAAATGATCCTGATAATAATGGTATTGAGGTTTATGCAGATCGCCCTGAAAATGAATGGACTTGGCATTTCGACCAAGTGCATATGGTGACTGAACCTCTTAAAATCCATTCTATATTAGAGGAAGGCGATGGTAGATGGGATGGCCTACCAGCTGATACGGTTATGGGGCATATTCATTTATCAGTATCTAATTTAGCTGCCGCAGAAGAATTTTATACAAAAGGATTAGGATTTGAAATTGTCACTCGCTATGGAGCACAAGCTTTATTCATCTCAACTGGCCGCTATCACCATCATATCGGTTTAAATACTTGGCACTCTGAAAACGCTCCAAAGCTTGGTAAAAATCAGGTTGGCTTACAAACATTTTCACTGCGTCTAGATAATGAAGAGCAAGCAGCAACAATGAAAGAAAATCTCCGTTCCATTGGTGCTCCTGTTATTGATATAGATGGTGGTTTCCAAACTGAGGATCCATCAGGTATCGTTGTTTTATTGAAATTTTAAAGGCGTCGGGGTGAGGGTTGTATCCACCCTTGACGGTGCTTCCCTTCTTTTGCAAAATCCTTTTACCCCAAACGAAAAAACAAAAGAAGTTCTCCGGTATGAGAGAACTTCTTTTTTAATGTAAACCTGGATATCCTTGTTGACGTAATGCCTCATAAATAACAATTGCTGCTGTATTCGATAAATTGAGTGAACGAACATGTTCACTCTGTGGAATTCGTAAGCACATATCTCGACGCTCATAAGCAAAATCCTTTGGCAGACCAGTCGTTTCTTTGCCAAACATAAAGTAAATATCTCGATCTTTATCACTAAAATCATGTGTCGTAAATGGTTCTTCGCTATAGGTCTCAATTAAATAAACGTCGCCATTTTTGGATGCCTCTAAAAAATCCTCTAGCGAATCGTGATACACGACATTGACACTATGCCAATAATCTAAGCCGGCCCGTTTTAGCATTTTATCGTCTGTGGAAAAGCCAAGAGGACGAATTAAATGTAGTGAGGTATTTGTGCCAGCACATGTGCGTGCAATATTTCCTGTATTTGCTGGAATTTCTGGTTGATATAAAACGATATGCAATGGCATAACGGTACACTTCCTTAACTAAAAAATTGTAAACCTTTATTAATTTCAACGAGTACTTCCTCGTCTTGTTCTTTTATTTCTGCCTTAAGTAATGCGGATTGAGCCTGCTCCCCGCCTATCTTACCTAAAGCCCATGCGGCTGTTCCTCGAATGACAGGTCGTACATCCTTTTCAAGAAGTGCTACTAAATCTGGGACCGCAGCTTCTTCTTTGAAGTGTGCAAGTGCCAAAATAGCATTGCGTTGAATTGGCTTTTTCCCCCGCCATGAACCAGAAACATGTCCAAACTTTTCTTTAAAGTCACGATTCGAAATTGTTAAAAGTGGTACAAGTAATGGCTTTGCAAGCTCTGGATCAGGTTTAAATTCCTCATGCATCCAGTTAATCTTCCCTTTATTTTTTGGGCATACGGTCTGACATGTATCGCAGCCATACAAACGATTCCCAATATGGGTACGAAACTCATCAGGTAGCATTCCTTTAGTTTGTGTTAAAAAGGCTATACAACGTTGAGAGTCTAGCTGTCCTCCCTCGATTAACGCGCCTGTTGGGCAAACATCTAAACATAAGCGGCAATCCCCGCATTCATCCTCCATAGGCTTATCAGGAGCAAAAGGGATATTTGTGATTAGCTCTCCTAAATATACATAGGAACCGAACTCAGGCGTAATGATCGAGCAGTTTTTTCCGCTCCAACCTATCCCCGCACGTTCCGCAACTGCCCTATCAACAAGTGCCCCCGTATCAACCATTGATTCAATACGAACACCTTCTACTCGCTCCTCAAGCCAAGCTGATAGTAATTCCAAGCGCTCACGTAATGCTGTATGATAATCGACACCCCAGGAAGCACGACAAAAAATCCCGCGTCTCGCTCCCTTCTTGCCTACAGGTGCATTTTGCATGCGCGACGGATATGCGACTGCTATCGCCACTATGCTCTCTGCCCCCTCTAACAATTGTAGGGGTTCGGTACGTTTTTCAATATCGCTTTCTTCAAAGCCAGACTGATAACCAAGCTCTTGCTGACGGCGCAGTCTATTTTTCATTTCAGTAAAAGGAGCCGCTGTTGTAAAGCCAATCTTGTCTACACCAATGGACATTGCATACGCCACAAATTCACGTTGTAGGTCATGTATGTTCATTTTATTCCCAACTCCTTACATGGTACAATAATAAAAATAAATAAAGTAGGTGATGTTTTATGGAAATTTCAATTAATCAATCTCTATTGACACAACATCCCGAGCTTAAAATCGGCATTATTCATTATACCAAAATTGTCGTTGCAGAATCGCCTCAAATGATTAAAGGTCGCATGCAATTGTATCAGGAAAATCTCTTTTTAGAAATGCAGGATAATCCTGTAACGCAACGAGAGGGTATTGCAGAATGGCGACAACTATGGAAAAAGCTTGGTGCAGATCCGAACCGCTATCGTCACTCAGCAGAAAGCTTAATGCGCCGAGTTAGTAAGCAAAATTATTTAACACCTTTTCACTCTGGTGTTGATTTAAATAATTTCTTTTCCCTCCAATATGAGATTCCGGTAGGCTTATATGATGTAGCTAAACTACAAGGACATATAAAAATTGCACTTGGCGACGAGGATACTGGCTATGAGGGCTTAAATGGTCGTTTTAATACATTAAAAAATATCCTTTATAGCTGTGATGCTGAAGGAGCATTTGGCTCGCCATTTGTCGATTCTAAACGTACGTCTGTTTCGGAGGAAACGACGGAGGCTCTACATATCTTCTACCTACGCCCATCATTATCAGAAGAAAGTGCGCAAGAGCTTCTTGCATCTGCCGGTAAGATGTTTAATCAAATTCATGGCGGCGATTTTAAAATGGCCCTATTAACAAACGCAGCACCATCTACTACACTATAAAAGGACGTGTTTTCATGATTAATCTTGCTGAAGCCGTTAAGCTAAAAAGTATTTTAGCAAAAAAAGTTCAAGAGCTCGTTGACGAATTACATCGTAGCGCTTTTGTAACTGTTGAAAAAGGACAAGCACCCAAAACAAGTAATCGCGCAATGAAAGTAATTGAAGCTGAATTAGCTCAAGTACGTCTCGATGTTCGTACATTGGATCGTTTAGTATATGAAGCAAATATAAAAAACACAGTAGACTTTAAAGGTGACAAACTAGCATTAGTTGAAGCGATTGAGCTCGCAACACAGCTCCGCGCAGATGCTGAGCTATGTAAACAGTTTAGTATGCACGAAAAGGAAAGTGTACGCATGGGATATGGTGAAAATACAATGCTTTATGAAATTGCTATGTATGAGCCAGATGAGTACCGAGAACGTGCTATTATATTAGAAAAAGATGCCCATAAATTATCGAATCTGATCAATGCAAAGAATTATAGTGTTGAAATTAACTTCGATGATTCTCGTTATTTCTAATATTGAGCGCCTATGCTATTATTTCTACAATAAAAAAAGCATCCTTTTTAAGCTGTACCTCCAATTGTGTTTAACAATTCGGAGTACAGCTTTGGGATGCTTTTTATTCTACTTACTTAATTCATATTTAATTTCAAATTTTCCTATATCCCAATCGGCAAATAGAAAAGTTACATTAGTCTTAGTGTTAGGATCAGTATATGTATAAGCTACTTCCTCGTCAAAAGCAATATCACTTTCTTCATCAAATTTATCTATATTCAATCCTAGTGCATAAGCAATTGACATAGCAGATATAATTCCTTCTGCCCATTCCCCTCCCTGTCCATCTTCATTTAATTCAGTTGCGGGAATTCCTTCTATAAAAATATTATATCCAATTATTTTTTTATTTTCATTATAATTAACGTCTATTTTATAATGACCCTTATGTTTTTTAAAATCAGTATCCAATAAAATTTGTGAGAAAATAGTTTCCTCTTTATTCAATTCACTAGTTATTGGTTCTGGAATTTCTGCTATTTCAATTCCTTCAACTGGATTCTTTTTAAATATATTTGCTCTGACATTGTATTTTTTAACAAACTTTTCTACCGCAGCCTTTGATTCAGGATCAACCTCTTCAAATTTTATTGGAACGACTTTCTCCTTCTTTACGATCGCTTCTTTTGTTTCCTGATCTTTTTTTACATCTGCCTCTTTTTTCTTCTCTGTTCCTTCTCCAGAACATCCAACTAGCATAACTGCTAGTAGTAATAATAAAGCTTTCTTCATTACCTTTTTCCCTCCGAATGTATATTAATAAAAATATACGTTACTAGATTCAATGAAATAGAATTCAGTACAAAAAATACTTAAATTACTATATAGCATCATCCTATTATAATTCTGACAAAATAAAATTTCTGTTTCCACCCTTTCTTTCAACATTTTTCGACATTTTGTGTAAAATTAAGGTTTTATGGAATAATGATATATAGAATACCATTTTTTCCACAAAAGCAAATACAAAAGACAAGCCAAGGTTTCATCGCTTCTCAAGCCTATTAATAAGCAATAAAGACTTGTATAGCTCTAAATCAATTAACATAAATACAGCAAAGCAAAAAAGCATCTCTTGATCTGCATTGCAATTGTTAGACACAATTGAGATGTAGTTCATTAGAGATGCTTTTTGTTCTACTTAGTTAATTCAAATTTAAATTCAAATTTTCCTGCATCGACCTCAGTACAAAGATTAGTTACCTTATATGTAGAATCAGTATAAGAATGAGTGTCTCTATTTTCTTCAGCTTTAGCTAATGATTCGGTGAATTTACCCAAATCTAATCCTAGTGTTTGAGCAACTATTACAGCTGAAGTCATCCCTTCTGCCCATTCGTCTCCCTCATCATTTACTTCTTTTTCAGGGAGTCCTTGAACAGAAAGATTATATCCAATTATTTTTTTATCCTTATTGTATTTAGCAACTAATTTGTAATGGCCCTTATATTCTTTAAAATCAGCTTCCAATAGAACTTGTGAGAAATCTTTAAGTTCATTCGTTACTGGTTCTGGAATCATGTCTAATCCTATAGGTTGAACCTGTTTAAATAAAGTAAGCTTTTCATTGTATTCTTTGGCAAACTTTTCAACTGTAGCTTTTGATTCAGTATCGACCTCTTCAAATTTTACTGTAACGACCTCTTTTTTTACGTCTGCCTCTTTTTTCTTCTCTGTTCCTTCTCCAGAACATCCAACTAGCATAACTGCTAGAAGTAATAATAAAACTTTCTTCATTACCTTTATTCCCTCCGAATGCATATCGATCAATATACGTTATTAGATTTAATGAAATAGAATTATAGTACAAAAAGTTCCTAAACTACTATATCATCTCCTCCTATTACAATTCTGACAAAATAAGGTGTACATTTCCACCTTTATTATTCGTCATTTTTCGACATTTTCAGTAAAATAATGGATCTATGTTACATATTGACTAACTCTAATGAATATAAAAAAGCGTTCAACCAATAGTGGCTAAACGCTTTTGATAGTCTATTTTTTGCGAAAGTCCAGTGCTTACGTAGCGAAACCACTAGATGTCTTTTGTGTGAATACGTAGCGGAAGCAACATATGTCTTTTGTGTGAAAACGTAGTGGCAGCGCCACCGATCCAGGTCAGTTAGCCGTTTTCGCATAGATGCGATAATTTTAGGCTAACAACCCCTTTCTGATCACGTGATATCCCCCGGTGGCTTAACTTCTCCTAGAATTAGTTAAAATGTCTTTACGGGTTTGGAAGTCTATCATTTAGCATAGCTAAGTAAAAACTTCTTTTCTCATTGGCAAGAGTCATTACATTTTCCAATTGCTCCAATTGTTGCTCTAGTAGATTAACATGTTTATTTAATAGTTCAATCCGTTTGTGTAAAATTTCCTGGATATCCTCTATTTGTTGATCATTTTGTGTTAACAGACAGCCATCTTCAGTAAACAAAGTAATATCATTTAGCTTCATTCCCGTTTGCTTTAATCCATAAACAAATTGGATAAAGCGAAGATCCTGATCATTATATTGCCGAATCCCGTTTTGCTTCCCATCCAAGCGATAAGGATTAGGTAAAAGACCCATTTTTTCATAATAACGAAGTGTATATGCAGAAATACCTGTTAATTTCGATATTTCACCAATTGAGTACATTACGTTTTTGTCCCCTTTCATTCACATATAAGAATAACCTTTCCTACAGATAATGATTTTTCAAGCAATTCTTGAGCATGTGCAGCTTCCGGTAACGGAAGTCTGTAAGAGATTAAGGGATTGATCTTCCCTTCCTCTAACAATGAAAGAAGAAACCGAACATCTTCCTTAAACCAATCTAATCTTTCTTTTTTTAATGATGTTATGGAGTAAAGATAGACCGGATTACCTTTCTCTGTAGTTCGATTTTCAGCAAGACTTCCCCATTCTTTGGCCCATTCTCCTGAATCTCCTTGCTGAAGAATCGAGGTATAGCCGTAACCTATGAAGCGGCCATTGTTGCTTAGGGTGTTCATCGAACGCTCGTAATTTTGGCCCCCTATTGGATCAAAAACAACATCCATACCTTCAGGAACCTGGATACGAAGAGTATCTACAAAATCTTCGTTTCGATAGTCAATCGGCACGGCGCCGAATTTGGATACAATTGAATGTTTAGCTAAGGAAGCAGTGCCATACATGTCTAATTTTGCTAACTTCCCAAGCTCAAGCAAGGCAGTACCAACCCCGCCACTTGCCCCGTGAATTAGGATACGTTCTCCCTCAGCTACCTTTGCAATCCGGTGAAGCATTTGATAGGCTGTTACATAATTTAAGATCACAGCCGCGGCCGATACGGAATCAATGTGCGCAGGAATCTTGACAACCTCATCATCCATCGCATACACATAAGATGCATAGCCACCCGTTCCGTTAAAAAAGACGGCTACCTTATCCCCTATCAAATATTTTTGCACGCCTTCTCCCAACTCGTCAACAATCCCAATAGCGTCGTACCCTGGAGTAAAGGGAGGTATAGGAGATAGCGGATATTTCCCCTCTCTTCTCATAATATCCGCTAGTGCAACTCCTGCCGCTTGGACCTTAACGCGAATTTGCCCTCTCTCGGGTTTTCGTAAGGGCTCCTCTATCACATCAATAACCTGAGGTCCTCCGTATCTAGTTACAATTACTCGTGTATTCAAAGCAAAACATCTCCCCTCAATAAAGATGTTTGTATTATAGTTGTTAGAGTAAACTCTAAGTCAAGGAATCTATCAGCCAAGTTTTATTGCATAGACGATTTCCCTAAAACTGTATACAATAGATTTATGAAGTCCATGCGACTTCATAGCGAATTGGATGTGCTGTTTTCAAAACTAGCTTTTTGGAGCTAACTTAAACAAAACCAATGACAAGTTACCTGTTACTGTATGACCAATGACTAATAACCAACTATCAGCAATGGCCATACTCACACAACTTGACAATTAATTTGAAAACGCCATCCAAAAGCTCTCTTACATTTTGTGTAGGAGAGCTTTTTATGTTCATATATTTACCTCATCTTGCTTTAACGAACAAAGAAGCAACGTAGAAGATTCCCCCTAGTACAAAGACAATTAATTGATCCAATAATATTTCATCATGAAGAAACCATCTTAACAAAAAGATTCCACCAAAAATTAACATAATTAAAAACCCAACATATTTTAATCCATTATGTAGCATTCTCCATTACCTTCCTGTACCTTTTTCTTTTTCTCACCTTATGTGCAGAAGTTTTTTCATGTCTAATTCTCCCCTAACATGTAAAGAATAACTATATCCAAAGAAAGGGGTTAGACAATGACGAAACAACACGATTCCACAAACGAGCATGACATGACCTTGACAAATCGACAGGGGCATCCTATTACGAACAATCAAAATATACGAACTGTCAGTAATCGAGGACCTGCAACTCTTGAAAACTATGATTTTATAGAAAAAATAAGTCACTTTGACCGCGAAAGAATTCCTGAGCGTGTTGTTCATGCACGAGGTGCAGGGGCACATGGCTATTTTGAGACATACGGTGTTGTTGGGGATGATCCTATTGCTAAGTATACAAGGGCTAAAGTATTTCAGAATAAAGGGAAGCAGACGCCTGTTTTTGTACGCTTCTCAACCGTTATTCATGGCGGTCATTCACCAGAAACATTACGTGATCCACGAGGCTTTGCTGTAAAATTCTATACGGAGGATGGTAACTGGGATTTAGTCGGCAATAATTTAAAAATCTTCTTTATCCGCGATGCTATGAAATTTCCTGATATGATTCACGCCTTTAAGCCTGATCCGATTACAAATATTCAGGATGTTGAACGTTTTTTTGATTTCTGTGCAAGTTCTCCAGAAACCTTCCATATGGTGACATTCGTTTATTCACCTTGGGGTATTCCCGCTAATTATCGAATGATGCAAGGCTCTGGCGTCAATACGTATAAATGGGTCAATAGTGAAGGCAAAGCGGTCCTTGTAAAATATCATTGGGAACCTTTACAAGGCATTAAAAACTTAACACAAAAAGAAGCAGAAGAAATCCAAAAGAAAAATTTCAATCATGCCACACAAGATTTATATGATGCCATTAAAAATGGTGATTATCCTGAATGGGAGCTTAACGTCCAAATTATGGAGGATGGTCCACATCCAGAGCTTGATTTTGATCCATTAGATGATACGAAGCTTTGGCCTAATGATCAATTCCCATGGTATCCAGTTGGTAAGATGGTGTTAAATAAAAATCCAGAAGATTATTTTGCTGAGGTTGAACAGGCTACTTTCGGTACAGGAGTGCTTGTGGACGGATTGGATTTCTCGGACGATAAAATGCTACAAGGTCGTACCTTCTCTTATTCTGATACACAGCGTCACCGTGTAGGTGCAAACTATTTACAACTTCCTATCAATGCACCTAAAAAACGAGTAGCAACCAATCAAAACGGTGGTCAAATGATGTATCAGCGAGATTTAGCTCCGGGGCAAAATCCCCATGTTAACTATGAGCCTTCGATGTTAAATGGTTTAAAAGAAGCTACGCAAGCGGCTAAAGAATATACACCGCTCGTGGAAGGTAATCTCGTTCGAGAATCCATTGATCGGCAAAGCAATACGAAGCAAGCGGGCGAAACATATCGCAATTTTGAGCAATGGGAGCGAGATGAGCTGCTTGAAAACTTAATTCGTGATTTAGCAGTCTGTCATATAGCTATTCAAGAAGCGATGATTGCATTAGCACAAGAAGCAGATGAAGAATACGGTCGCTTGTTAAAAGAAGGTTTACAAAAAGCTCGAAATGATTCCTCTTCATCAAAGCCACTTGGCAATATTGCTGGTGATGAAGCACCTCAAAAGGCTGTAGATAAAGGTCATGGCGCAGAGCCTTATTAAATAAAAAAGACATTACATATTTTCACAACAAATATGTAATGTCTTTTTTTAATAGCATCCCAAATCACAATAGCAAAAAACCTTTTTATTTTTCGTATGCTTTATACCAATGATATGGTTGTATTTCTTTCAGTGTTTTAAATATCAATTCACCATTCGGATTAGTGATAGCCGCTTTTACATTTTCACCCCAGTAAAAAAGCCTTTCTTGACATACACCACAAGGAGTTAACACAGTAAATACAGAGTTTTCGTTTTCTCTGGCCATACAAATACTATGAGTAACCTTCGTATTAATTTTATGGGCTTCAAGTATTGCACCAGTTTCCATGCACAATTCAGTAGAGGCATTAATAACGTCTGGTGCTACGCTCGTTAAAATCTGACCATCTTCAGTATACATTGCTGCCGCACCACCCCAACCAGAAGGGTATCTTTTTTCAATCAATTCTACCACCGACTGATAAAGTTTTTGCTCAATATCCATACTCTCCCTCCCTGTTTTTAATCAATCATAAAATTCTTCTTTTTAATGCACACCAGGCAAAACCTTCAGTACTTTTTCCTGTGCATCTAAAATAGCATCTACGCCTAATGGAATTGCAATATTCGTTGAATCATGGCCAATTTTAAAGCCTGCTACAACTGGAACGCCTAAATTCGCAAAATAATCCTTCATTAAAGCAAATAATGCCGCTTCATCCGCTTCCGTTTGCGTAAAGGAACCAATCACAACACCTGCTAATTGCTCAAGCTTTCTCGCCTGCTTTAATTGCTGCAGCATCGCATCAATTTTTGGGATAGATTCCCCAAGCTCCTCTATCAATAAAATGCGGCCTTCTGTACAAACTTCAAATTTTGTACCTAATGTGTTAACAAGGCGACGTAAATTTCCTCCAATAATCTCACCACGAGCTACACCAGGTGCAATCGTTGTTAATGGGGAAATATCCTCCGTATATTGTACTTCCATCGGTGAAAATAGCTGTAAAAACATTTTCTTTGATAAATCATCTATTCTGTCTACAGACATCAGGAGCGGTCCATGAAACGTCACTAAATTAGCAAATTCATTAATCGCACAATGTAAATATGTAAGATCAGAGAAGCCCCAGAAGATTTTTGGATTTTCCTCAAGTAGTCCGTAGTCAATCTTCTCCGCAATTCGTGCAGAGCCATAGCCCCCCTTAACACAAAAAATTGCCTTCACCTCCGGATTTCTCACCATCTCATGAAAATCAGCTAGACGCTCTTCATCACTACCTGCTAGGTAATCGTGCTTTGCCTGAATGGTATCCCCAATTATATAGTTTAGCCCTAATTCTTCAAGAAAGGCTATCGCATCTCCTAGCTTTTCGGGCTGTACTTGACTAGATAAAGCCACAAGACCAACTGTATCTCCCTTTTGTAAATGTGGTACGGTACTTTTCACCCTAATCCCTCCTATTTTCTTATTCCAGCATATAGATAATATTGTAGCATTGATTAATGGCGAAGCTAGTGTTGATAAAATTTAAATTCCGGATGACTGTTTGTCGCTCTGTCTCTTCCTTCCGTCACTTCGACTCTTCCTTCCGTCGCTCTGGCTCTACTTTCCGTTGCTTCGACTGTTCCTTCTGTCGCTTTGACTCTTCTTTCCGTCGCTTCGACTCTTCTTTCCGTCGCTTCGACTCTTCTTTCCGTCGCTTCCTCTTCTTTCCGTAGCTCGAATCGCCAAAAAAAAAGCGTAGACTTCAAATAAAATAAAGTCTACGCTTATTTCTTATTTTGTACCGCCATAAATAATGGTTACATTTGGATGATTTAATAATTGGCTTGCTGGGAAATCTTCAGTGATAATACCACTTTTTAATTTTTCCATAGCCTCTAGCTTTTTTTCACCAAATGCAATTAACACGATTTCCTTAGCTTTCATAATAGATTGAATGCCCATTGTAATTGCATGAGTCGGTACATCTTTAGAGTTATCAAAATAAATTGCATTTTCTTTGCGTGTAGATTCAGTTAGCTCCACAATATGAGTCGTTGAAGCAAAAGATGTGCCTGGTTCGTTAAAACCAATATGTCCGTTAACGCCAATGCCTAGAAGCTGCAAATCAATTCCTCCCGCTTCCTTAATGCGAGCATCATAGGCCGCACACTCAGCATCTAAGTTTTCTGCCTGACCATTTGGTAAATGTATATTTTCTTCTTTTATATCTACATGATTGAATAAGTTCTCATGCATAAATGTCCAATAACTTGCCGGACTTGTTTGATCGATACCTATATATTCATCTAGGTTAAAGGTAATCACATCACTAAAAGATATATTGCCAGCTTGTTGGCGTTTCACTAATTCCTTATACATGCCTACGGGAGAACCACCAGTCGCTAATCCTAAAATACTTGTTGGTTTTACTTGTAATTGTTTAGTGAAAATATCCGCTGCTACTTTGCTCATTTCATCGTATGAATTTACTTCTAACCATTTCATTTCGCTTGTCATTCGTATACCTACCTTACAATCATTATTATTAACTAAAATAATAGGAAATATCTCTCTTTATAATAGTTAATATTTTCATTTTACAAGTTATTTACCTCCTTTTCTATTATTTTCTTTATATTATTCACGTGTATTCTCAAACCATTTCGGTTATGTTATTTAGTAAGGAAATGAGGCGATTTTATGAATTCACAAATAAAGCAATATTTAAAGCTTATTCAATTTCAAGGATCTTTAGAGCCATCTATTAAGTTACTTGGTCAGCTTCAAACCAAACATCTACATACCATTCCTTATGAGAACCTAGATGTTGCCTTAAAACATGACATCTCCTTCGCTATTCCTGACCTTTTTCAAAAAATGATTATTCAACTTCGCGGAGGCAATTGTTTTGAACTAAATATTTTATTTAGTTGGCTACTTCGCGAGCTTGGCTTTTCTGTAACCAACCGCTATGCACAATTTTGGCGCAACATTGAAGCGGATACTCCTGTTGAGGATGTACCTATGCATCAGCTATTGCTGGTCAATTTCAATGGCCAATCCTATATTTCGGATGTTGGTGTAGGTGCATTAGCTCCTTGTAAACCAGTTCCACTAATAGCTGGACATCAACACCGTGAAGGTAATGAACTTTATAAAATTGAACGAGGTGAAGCGAACGGCTGGATGCTGTACGAACTAACAAACAATAATTGGCGTTTACTTTATAGTTTTTTTGATGACGCTAACGATGCAAAGTTTGCACCAAGACTTTCTAAACAAAACAATAAAATCGCGATGATTCGTACTCCTCGTGGCCGACATACAATGCTTAATAACGAATTTCGAATTTACGAGGGATATTCCCTAACAACTTATACAACTCATAACGAAAAGGAATGGCGACAAGCACTTCATCGCTTTTTTCATATTTCATTAGATTAGATATTCCATGACAAAAAGCAAGCCTCCTCGTGTAATAGGAGACTTGCTTTTCATATGGCAAACATTTAATTAGCTGTACGCTCGAGCAACTCATAAACAACAACATCATTATAAAGCTCTTTGACTAAACCGATACCATCGACAAAGTAATATGTTCGTACTCCACTTCTGTAAATGTTCTTTTCCTCTAAAACTATAGCATTATGATAATTGACACCACCTGCTTTAACAGTGCCATCCGTTGCTTTAATAGTAATTCGGATTCCTGAAATTACAGCACCTTCATTCTCGTGTTGAAGCACGCCAATTCTAAGTGGTAATCCTATATATAAGTCGTAGTGACTACTATACTCAGCAGCAAAACCCTGTCCATAAGCCTCACCATCGCTAAATAGATGCTCATCATTAAATACCTTATTTGAGTTCAAATCTTTTACTTTCCATACATCACTCTTTCCATCATTATGACTAAACTGATATTTTAATGTATATTGTTTTTTTTCATTTATTGAATAATACGAATACGTGTAGTCAAACGCAGTATCTTTTAATAAATTCGTATTTGATAGCGTTAATGCACGAGCTAAAAATGCTGAGAAATGAGCTCTAGTTAAAGGTACATTAGGCTTAAATGAACCATCATCATATCCTCTTGTTATATTATTACTAGCAATTACTGAGATTTCTTTATAACCTCTTGTCTTAGATGAAACATCTGAAAAATAGCTTGTCTCAGATCCCTTTAATTTAAATGCTCTTTGTAACACAATCGCCATGTCCGCTCTTGAAAGAGTTGCACTCGGATTAAATTTCTGTGCTGAATTAAAGATGCCAGCATTTTCCACTGCCGCAATTTCTTTATAATAGGGGTGTGTAGAAGGTACATCCTGATAGTTCGGATTTTTTACATTCGTTGTCTGTAATCCTAATGCACGTGTTAGCATGACTGCTACCTGTGCTCTCGTGACATATGTATTCGGTTTAAATAGGTTATTCGGATAGCCATTAATAACCCCTCTTTCCACTAAGTAATCAATTTCCGTTATCAATGTATTATCCTTAGATAAATCTTTAAAGCTTGCTGCATGTGCACCTTCAAGCGGTAATAACCAAACAGCTATTAATAGCGCACATACTATTTTCATCATTTGTTTCATGTCTTTCCCTCTCTTCCTCATTTATAATATACTTTTTTAGATATAATTTCCAATTAATTCACAAAAAAAGCCTCCGCAATCGATTGCAGAGACTTATTAAATAGATTATTTGTTTTGAATTAAGCCGAAGCCAAGCCCAGTTGGATCTACCATATAGGCAAGATAAAACTCATCAAATTCCATTTTGTCACGAACAATGATGGCACCATTATGTTTAGCTTTAGCAATAGCCTCATCGATAGAATCCACTTCGATTTGAATACGTGTTCCAAAAGGATAATCGTGTGGCCCCTTAGCAATACCGCCGTTAATCCCTGAATTTTTATCATCCCCGGTTGTTACAGCCCGATATTCCCAATTAGGTGCGGCTACCTCCCAACCAAAAACCTTGGCATAAAACTCAGCTGCTTTTTCAGGCTCCTGGCTATTTAATTCAAACCCTATTACTCTCCCCATCTAATTCCCCTCCTAATTTTTAAATTATAATTTATAATTCCATAACTAAATGGATATTCCCTTCATTTATTCAACAACATACTTTCCAACTAGGTCCTTTCCTGGAGATTTTCTGATTAGCCTTGGTATGAGCAATTGTGACAACATAATGACGTAGGTATTTAACTATTCATTAATTAGTAAAATATTGTATAATTAAATTAGAACGGACGTTCAAATGTTTTAAAGGAGTAAATCAATGAATAAAAGACGTTACGATAGCGAGAAAGCAAAAGTTGAAATTATGGAACATGCGGTTAGTTTGTTTTCTCAAAAAGGCTATAATCAAACATCAGTTGGCGATATTTCCATCGCTTCAGGCTATAGCAAGGGACATATTTATTACCATTTTGAAAACAAAGAAAAGCTCTTTGTTCTTTTAGCGCAACAAACAATGCAAGATTGGCACAACAAATGGCTGCAAAAAGAATGTAACTACTCTACGGCAACAGAAAAATTATATGGCATGGCCATGCATGTTCTCTATCATTACCAAACACCTTTATTAAGATCAGGGCAAGAGCTAGCTTCCAATCCAAAATCGAGCCCTGAATCAGTACAACAATTACACAATTTAGCGGTTGTACCGATGGGTGCTTATCGTGCGATTCTGCAAGAAGGAATTGATAGGGGGGAATTTGTTCATGGAAATATTGATGAATGGACAGTTCTTCTAGGCACATGGCTAGGGGGTTTATGTCAGCTGACAAATACGCAGGAGCTGAAAGCACTTGAGCCACTCTTTAACCAGGCAATAACCATTTTTATCAATTATGCCTCGGCATAATGGCTTCTAGAGGAATTAACTTATTACAACGGGTGAAGTTAAAGAAGATAAAAAAAGGTGGGATATAAATGAAAATTGCATGTATAGGCGACAGCTTAACAGAAGGTAGACCAGGGGTTTCATTTTTTAAACTACTAACAACAAACCATCAACATATCGAATTTGATAATCTCGGTAAACCAGGTGAAACAGTAAAAAGCTTACACAGTCGTTTAGAGAAATCTAAGCTAGCTATTTATTATGACCTTAGCTTTCTTTGGATTGGTGTCAACGATGTTTATGCTAAACTTTTGAAAGTGCAGGCACAACCAGTTACAAAAGATCATCAAGAATTTAAAGATTACTATGTAAATTGTTTAGAAATGATTTTAGCATCCTCTAAAGATGTCGTTTTAGTAACACCAGCTTTAATAGGAGAGACAATGAAAAACGCTCCTAATAAAGAATTAAAAGAGCTCTCCTCTATTATTCAATCCATTTCTTCAAAGTATGCAAATGTAAGCTTTCTAAATATACAAGAGGTGTTTGAGCATCACTTAGAACAAGTTAATAGTTCCGATTATATGAACACTAATGTTATGCGAGTAATGAAAGATGTACTGTTTTATAAAAATCCTTTGCGAATTGACCGATTATCTAAAAAGAGAGGGCTACATTTAACGTTAGATGGCGTTCATTTAAATAGTAAGGGAGCAGAACTTGTCGTGGAAGAATACACAGCTGTCATTGAACAGTTTCAACTACAGGAAGCTATTGAACAATAGGAAGTCATGTGAGAGGTGATGAAGATGAGAAAGGTTGCGATTGTTACTGGCGGTGTATCAGGTATAGGGAAGGCTATCTGCAAGGAGTTAGTAGGTCGTCATGTATTTGTCATTATTGCAGATATTAACGAACGTGATGGACGTATTCTTGAGGCAGAACTAAATAAAGATGCTTCAAATGCTAGATTTGTAGAATTAAATGTAACCGATTACAAAAGTGTTAAACATGTCATTACAAATGTCTATGAGGAATTTCAAAGATTAGATTATGTATTCAATAATGCTGGTATAGCTATGTATGGTGAAATGTATGATATGTCGATGGACGAATGGAAAAACATTGTGGATCTTAATTTATGGGGCGTTATATATGGTACTCAAATTGGCTATCAAATCATGAAGAAACAAGGTTTTGGACATATCATCAATACCTCATCAGCAGCAGGGTTGGGGCCAGCGCCTATATCTGCCGCATATTCAACTACGAAGCATGCTGTTGTGGGCTTAACGACATCACTACACTATGAGGCTGAGGAATTTGGCATCAAGGTAAGTACGCTATGTCCGACTTTTGTTGATACACCTATTTTCGATAAAGCGACAGCTATTAATATCGATAAATCAGTAATGTCCAAACAATTGAAAAAGCAAAAAATGATGTCTCCACAGCAACTAGCAAAAATCACTATTGCAGGCGTACACAAAAATAAGCCTATTATCTGTCCTATGCCTATGCGTAAAACAATGGATGTACTCTTTACGATCTTCCCTTCGTTGCACAGAGCTTTAATGAGAATGGTCTGTAAAGTAAGTCGAAAAGCTCGATTAACCTAAACTTTTCACGTAAAAGCTTTCTTCCAGAGGTAAAAAACCGCTACGCTTTTCCGCCGGCCAGGCACGAACCGCATCAGGGCCAAAAATAGGATGTTGGACACGAAGGCATATGTCTCCTTCGCTTACATTTTCATTTACACACATCAAAAACAATTTGTAGGAGTCTCGCGGCTTTTTACCTTTATATTTAAGATAACTTAAACACTGAACGGAATTACCCTTTTCAGAGATAAATAGCTTGTTATTTATACTTTTCCTTATTATTTTTATAAATACCTAAAAGTAATATAATTAACCCTATAACAAAAATTATAGGAGCTAAAAACATCATAATCGAGGTTGCCCAACTATTTTTAATTACTATTCCATACATTACGCCAATTACAAAAGATAAGAACGGTGCAAACGCTATCATTGTAATGATACCCCAAACGATGTAATTCCCTTTCTCTGACCTTCCTTCGGTTAATTGGAATCCTGCTATTAGACCAACTAATACGATCAATAAAGCAATGACAAACGCCATTTCAAATCACCTCCCCCTTTCCTTCTATAATATGCTTCATTAGTTTAGTGGTTTGGTAACATAACACTAGGCTTATTAAAAATATCTATAAATAACGCCCAGAGAGCCTACTTCTTTTAGCGGATGTCCCGGAATCGGCTTTGTGCCGAGGTATAATTGATACAAAAAAACCACAACCATCAATAATTGTGGTTGTGGTTTTTACGATTCGATCTACATGGCATCTTGCAAAATGACACCGTCGCTCATTTTAATAATACGATCCGTATAAGCAAGCATTTCTTCATCGTGTGTCACCATTAAAGTAGTAATGTTTAACGTTTTAGTCAAATCTCTAATTAGTAACATAACCTCTTTTGATCTTTGTGAATCTAAGCTTGCTGTTGGTTCATCCGCGAAGAGAACTTTCGGTTTATGAATGATTGCTCGGGCAATGGCAACACGTTGCTTCTCGCCACCTGACAATGACGAAGGATAAGCCATTTTTCGATGGTCCATCCCTACTAATTTTAGTAGTCGATTAACTTCATTTTTTTGTTCCTGCTTCTTTAATCTTGATTCAGAAACATCTAGCATTAGCAGTAGCTGCTCCTCAACTGTAAGAAAAGGTACAAGGTGTGCAAACTGAAAGACAAATCCAAATTCACTTGCTCGTACTTTTCGAACGTCTTCCGCGTTCATGGTGGACATATTTTTCCCCTCAAAAATAACGTGCCCATCTGTTGCAGGCTGAAGTCCAGCAGCTATTGTCAGAAGTGTACTCTTACCTGATCCAGATGCACCGACCAATGCTGTTATTTCCCCTTCATTTAGAGAAAGATTTATCCCTTTAAGTATTTCTTCCTCTACCTCGCCATTTCTAAATGTTTTTCTAACTTCATCGATTTTAAATAAAGTCATATTAAGCCTCTCCTTGCTGTATCGCTTGTAATGGTTGAATTTTTTTAATTTGGATGCCTGAAATTGTAGCACCAATAAATCCAATAATTAGGAATACGATCGATAATTGCGTTGTCGTCCCAATTGTTAACGTGAAAGGCATTCCTTTTGGCGCTATCAGATTAAATGCTTGGCTAAAGGCTACCGACAAAATAAGTGATATAACTGTAATGATAGCCATCTGTGTCCATATCATTTTGAATAGTTTACTCGTTTTCACACCAATGGCCTTTAAAATTCCGTATAAACCAATTTTTTGAACGTTCATCATATAGAAGAAGATAGCAAACAGCATCCCACTAATGACTACTAAAAACCAGACAATCATATTTAAAGACATTTGTTCTGCGCTATAGCTTGGAATTGTTTTAAGAAACTCTTTATTCGAAAATGATTGTAACCCAGCAAATTGTTTTGAAGAATCGCCATTTGGTACAAAAATCAATTGCATTTCATCAGTACGATAAATTTCTTTATAATCCTCGTTATTAATATAGGCAACCGGTGCATGACTATATTTCTTTTGCTCTACAAATCCTTTTACGACAAACTTGCCACTAAACTGATTATTCGTTAATGTATCGCCTACTTTAATTCCTTTATCTTTCAATGAGCTGTCTACTATCACTTCTTCGTGTTGCACATTTTCAAATAACTTTGAATCAGAGGATGTCACAAAGGCGACGCTTTGCTGCTTATTATCCTGATCATTTAAAAAGCCCATTTGTAGGGAAAAAGCTACTGCATCCTTTTCATTGCTCAATATTTCATTTTGTGTACTGCTATCTATCTTTGACAGATTATACGTTTCATCTGCATCCGTATTCATATAAAATTGTCCTTGTGGTAAATCTTTAATTAAAGCAGCGTTATCCTGTGATAATCCATTCGCCAAACCAGAAATAATAAAAGTTAAAAAACTAACTAGAAAAACAATTGATCCTAATATTAAAAATCTTACTTTATTTTTCTTAATTTCTTTCCACGCAAGATTCATAGTGACCTCCTCCATTCCTTTTTACATCCTTAGCATAAAATCCTTAAATGAACGGAAGATGAACTAATCATTACAAATGGTTTTAATCAAAAAAACTCATAAACCTTTGCTTTTTAGGTTTACGAGCTGAATGTAAAATTACTGACCATCTAAACGAATGACAGCTTTTTTATAATATTTTGGCGTTTCCTCTATTTTTGATTCGTACAAAACCACTTCTTCAACTAGAAATTTTGGAAGCTGAAAATTTTCTTCTAGCAAGGCGTTGAACGAAATTTCCCCACATGCTTCATCCCATTTTCTTGCAACAGTTATATGGGGTGTAAAGGGCTTCTTATCTAATTCAAAACCAGCCTTCATACAATCACGGTATACGATTTCTCTCACCAAATTTAATGGCTGCGATTCAAGCAGATTAACCCATAAAATTCTTGGATATTCTTTTCTTCCAAAAGTATTGAACCCTTGAATGTTTAATTCGAATGGTGGAACATTCCGAAGATTTTTCCTCGTTTCATCCATTACAGCCAGTAATTGCTCTTCATCCGCATGACCTAAAAAAGCCAATGTGATGTGATAATCTTCCTGGTGTACCCATCGTTTAAAATGAAAATCTGTTTTCATTTCTTCACATTTCACTTTAAGAGCTGCTTTAATATCTGAAGGAAGTGGAACGGCAATAAAAAAATGTCTGCTCATAATCATACCCTTTCTATTCATCGAAAATGCTACTTATCAGGCATTATTTCTTTTCCTACTAAAATTTAACCATTACTACTCACGATAAAGCAGAAATAATCCATTTTTCTTTTTAGCGGGTGGGTCATAACCTTCACGTCTATATTCTTTCTCACTTTATAATGATAACAGGTAAAGTGTGGTGGTATGAGTGGAACAATAAGATTATTACAAGTTTGTAAAGCACACAATATTTCTCCTCGAAAACCTAGATTTATTAAAGTTGAAGATGTGGTTGTTTCTATTAATGTTAAAAATCATATGAAAGAAGGAGTAGATTTACAATGTTTTAGAATTCTTAATCTTATTGCTACCTTTTATTAATCTTGTTTCTAGACAATTCAAGTATATATAAATCAGTGAATCTGTGCTTTTTTTATGCGTGTAATTGTGTGAATACCCCAACAAATATTATAGAACCTCAAAAAATAACCTTTGAAAGGATCATAATTGCTTTCTACAAAAAAAAAAGAACCCTTGTAATCAAGGATTCTCTACAAAATATGATACCGGTGGTCGGGGTCGAACCGACACTCCAAAGGAACACGATTTTGAGTCGTGCGCGTCTGCCAATTCCGCCACACCGGCATAATGGAGATAAAAAAAATCGGATAAACCGATTGATTAATAAAATATGGAGGCGGCAACCGGATTTGAACCGGTGATAAAGGTGTTGCAGACCTGTGCCTTACCACTTGGCTATGCCGCCGTCATATTTGGAGCGGAAGACGAGGTTCGAACTCGCGACCCCCACCTTGGCAAGGTGGTGTTCTACCACTGAACTACTTCCGCAAAAATGGCTGGGGTACTAGGATTCGAACCTAGGCATGACGGAATCAAAATCCGTTGCCTTACCGCTTGGCTATACCCCAACAATGGGGCGACTGATGGGAATCGAACCCACGAATGCCGGAACCACAATCCGGTGCGTTAACCACTTCGCCACAATCGCCATTGTTATATTGTATTTATTAATTTTATTGAAAATGGGGCGACTGATGGGAATCGAACCCACGAATGCCGGAACCACAATCCGGTGCGTTAACCACTTCGCCACAATCGCCATAAAATTAAATGGCAGGGGCAGTAGGAATCGAACCCACACCAAAGGTTTTGGAGACCTCTATTCTACCGTTGAACTATGCCCCTATTAAATTGAAAATCAAATTAAATTAAAACTGGTGGAGGGGGACGGATTCGAACCGCCGAACCCTAAGGAGCGGATTTACAGTCCGCCGCGTTTAGCCACTTCGCTACCCCTCCGGGAAAGTCATGGTGCCGGCGATAGGAGTCGAACCCACGACCTACTGATTACAAGTCAGTTGCTCTACCAACTGAGCTACACCGGCAAAAAAATATGGTGGGTCAGGACGGAATCGAACCGCCGACACTTAGAGCTTCAATCTAATGCTCTACCAACTGAGCTACTGACCCATATTTTTAAAAAAATGGCGGTCCCGACCGGGATCGAACCGGCGATCTCCTGCGTGACAGGCAGGCATGTTAACCGCTACACCACGGGACCATTTTGGTTGCGGGGGCCATGCTCTCCCAGCTGAGCTAATCCTCCATCTGGGTATTGAAAATGGTGACCCCTACGGGATTCGAACCCGTGTTACCGCCGTGAAAGGGCGGTGTCTTAACCACTTGACCAAGGGGCCAACGTTTGGAATAGAAAATCCTTATTGTGCTGGCGGAGAGTAAGGGATTTGAACCCTTGAGACAGTGTTAACCGCCTACACGATTTCCAATCGTGCTCCTTCGGCCACTCGGACAACTCTCCAAGAATGGCTCCGAAGGCAGGACTCGAACCTGCGACAACCTGATTAACAGTCAGGTGCTACTACCAACTGAGCTACTTCGGAATAATTTTATCATATAGCCTAGCGACGTCCTACTCTCACAGGGGGAAGCCCCCAACTACCATCGGCGCTAAAGAGCTTAACTTCCGTGTTCGGTATGGGAACGGGTGTGACCTCT
>NZ_JAQZSD010000141.1:0-2610 GCF_028674935.1 Lysinibacillus sp. CNPSo 3705
TTATAAGCATACACTATTTACAATTTATATCAATGAGTTGATTGAATATATTGTATATTGCGAAAAATATACTACGCTATCAAGTAATTAAGATTACTTTTAATAGAGCCATGTCAACTGTTGAAAAGGATTTCTAGTGCTAGAGCCACCTCTTTGTATTCGGGAGCTACTGTTGAAGCTCGTAGACACACAAGTAGCTATTGCAAGTTTTTTAAATCCATTAAGCAGTCTTCCTGGTAATAAATTAATTGATGAAAATAAAGGGGACAAGCTATTACTGTATTTAACCGATATTTTGAAAAGAAATATCGTAGGTACAGAAGATTTTTTAGGACATATTGGTGGAGATGATTTCGTTGCGATTCTTCCGCATTATAAGGCTGCTCCGATCTGTCAAAAAATTATTGATGAGTTTGATGCATTTATTTTAAGCTTTTATGATGTGGGGGATTTAACATACTTACAAGTACAAAATAGAGCTGGTGAATTAGAGCCTTTATCTTGTACCACGCTATCCATTGCGGTTATTACTAATCAATATCAGCAATTTGAATCTGTTGACCAATTGTCGGATGCGGTGACACGTGTAAAAAAGCAATGTAAAAAAATTTCGGGAAGTAGTTATCTCATTCATGACAATGAAAAAGAAACCTACCTCGTTCATTAGACGAAATAGATCAGACTGTAGGCAAGCTTGCCCACAGTCTTTTTTATAACGGTCGCTTTTCTGTGAACATATTCAACAAGTATTTTTTATTAAATTTCGTTTTTAGGGCATAATCAAAAGAAATAAAATTCTGTCACTTTAGAAAATTATTAATCTAAATAAAACATACTTGAATTATAGGGATTATAGGTATATAATTCGATTACATTATAATTAAACGTCTTAGGAGGCTTTTCATTGTCTACATTACAAATTATTCTTAACGTTGCTGTCTTACTCGTATTCGTTGGAATTTTATATTTTATGAATAAAAAGCACGTTAAGTTTTCAAATCGTGTTTTTACGGCTCTAGGCTTAGGTATTGTACTTGGTCTTGGACTCCATTTAATATATGGTATTGATTCTGATGTGTTAGCTAAAACATCAAATTGGTACAATATTATTGGTACGGGTTATGTTAAATTGCTACAAATGGTTGCGATGCCATTAATTTTCATTTCTATCTTAATCGCCTTTACGAAAATGAAGGTTGGTAAAAACTTCGGAAGAATGGCAGCTCTGATTTTAGTTATTTTAATCGGCACAACTGCTGTATCAGCTGCTGTTGGTATTTTTTCAGCAACAGTGTTTAATTTAGATGCTTCACATATTATGCAAGGTGCTGCAGAGGCAGAGCGTGGGGCGTATTTAGAGGAAAAAACTTCTGGATTAACTGCGCCGGATTTACCAACTCAAATTATTGAGTTATTCCCAGCGAACCCATTTTTAGATTTAACAGGGGCTCGTTCTACATCAACAATTGCTGTTGTAATTTTTTCAGCATTTTTAGGTTTTGCTTATTTACGTATAGCACGTAAGGATGGAGACACTGCAGCTACTATTAAAAAGGGCTTGGATGCCATTTATGCATTAGTAATGGGCGTTGTAACAATTGTCTTACGTTTAACACCATATGGTATTTTAGCCATTATGGCACGTACAGTTGCGACATCTGATTTCGGGGCAATCTATAATCTAGGTAAGTTTGTTGTTGCGTCTTATGTAGCGTTAATGATCGTGTTTATCGTACACTTATTAATTCTTACTTTAAGTGGGTTAAATCCATTTACGTACTTAAAGAAAACTGCGGAAACATTATTATTTGCCTTCACTTCACGTTCAAGTGCAGGTGCTTTACCAATGAACATTAAAACACAAACAGGTCGTCTTGGTGTACCTGAGGGTATTGCGAACTTCTCGGGTTCATTTGGTCTATCTATTGGTCAAAATGGCTGTGCTGGTGTGTATCCTGCAATGCTAGCGATTATGATTGCACCGACAGTTGGAATTAATCCACTTGATCCAGTATTTATCATTACTGTTATTGCAGTTGTAGCTGTCAGCTCATTTGGTGTAGCTGGTGTTGGTGGTGGTGCGACATTCGCAGCAATTCTAGTATTATCAGCACTTAATTTACCGATTGCACTTGCGGGTATATTAATCTCAGTTGAGCCATTAATCGACATGGGCCGTACTGCACTTAATGTAAGTGGTTCAATGACTGCAGGTGTGACAACAGCACGTATTACAAAAGAATTGGACACTGAAATGTACAATAATAAAGAATTAGGTGCTCAAGTTTCAGATTTATAAAAAGACAGAGCTACTCTCATACTAGGGCACTGAAAAACTTACGGTTTTATAATAGCGAACCTTTTTCACATAAAAATAAGGCACTTCTTGTTCAATTTTGAACAGGAAGTGCCTTATTTCTGTCTCTATTCCTCATTCATTTTCGTTTAGTAGCTTTAATATCGGTTCAAATTGACAGCGAATATCGTTGTAGCACCTTGAATTTCCATGCCAAATAGACCCGCAGTCGATGCCGTATCGTACCCGTGTCCGTTTTTTAATTCACTATTCTTCGCTTCTATTTTGTAGCGATTTGCGGCTAATTGCTTAAA
>NZ_JAQZSD010000142.1:0-2558 GCF_028674935.1 Lysinibacillus sp. CNPSo 3705
TCCTTAAATAATCCTCATCAAAATTATTTAACTCATCATATCTATCAATATGTTCAGACTTAACTTCGTCTCTTTCAAAGTTAATTAATATTTCGTCATTTATAATTTTTTGATCGTGAAAAGGTATATCTAAAGCAACTAATTCTTTAGCTGGTGGGGGATTAAATACATAAACCTTACCTGAATAATGTTGTAACATTCTTCCTGCTCGACCTTTTATATTTGAAAAATCAAAAAAGTCCATTTCATTCGGGCCTTTTTTACTATCAAATACAAAGACATTTTTTGCAGATGTATTTACCCCTTCTATTATTGTAGAAGTACAAAATAGCACATTTATTTTACCTTTGTTAAAATATTCAATCATGGAATGTACTAAATGTTTTGGAATAATTCCTGAATGAACTCCAATTTTATTTTTTATTAAATGATTAAATCCCCAACTTACATTTATATTTTCTTCAATCCACTCAGATACCGGTAAATATTGAGATTCCTCTAACAGTTCATTAGTATTTAAATATTCATAATATCCTTTTGCCAATTTATATGCCCGTTCAGGTGAAGAAACATAAACTATGGACTGTTCAAAATTAGTAGCATGCAATAACTCAAATAATTTTTCTTGTTTCTCTTTTTCTTGATTCCTTGGCCCGTTACTTTTATATTTTATATCTATATGTACAACTTCTGAATTAACCAAAGAATATTGAGTTTGATAAAATATTGCATTATACCCCTCTTGGAAACCTTCTGGTATAAGATCGATATTAGGTCCTATAAAATAAAAAATCGGATTGTTCTTTAATACTTTTTTTAAAGCAATATTCAATACATCAGACCTTTCGTCATCTCGTAAAGAACTTAATTTATAAAATTCATCCAGAATACAATACTCTATTTCCGGCAGTCCTTCATACTCCAAGACTCGTTCAGCTGTAAGTATAAAAATATTTTTTGTCCCCAAATTTTGAGACGTATTAACAATAATATTATATTCCTTACTAAATTTTCTCAGTTTAATTCTTGTTTCATTTATTAAGGCTAATGTCGGTTGTATTATTAAAATATTATTGTATTTATTTAAAGCTATTATCTCTTGTATTAATAAGCTCTTTCCAAAACTAGTTGGAGCACTAACAATTAGATTCCTGCCTTGTGATATTAGATCTGATAAATATTTTTGCTCTTTATGAAGGGTTATACCTTCTAAATTATTAGAAGCATGAAATGCACTTCTAATTTCAGATGTAATATCTAATTCATTAGTTTTCTCAACCATTCTTAGCAAATATGGATAAAAACCTGCGCTTTCAATCAAATCAATCCATATCTCTTTTGTAGACGTTTCAACCCTATCCCAAATTTCTAATACACTAATAATTATTTCGTTAGCTTGGTTTTGTTGTTTATCTTTGAGTTGTGATACATATTTAGCTAAACCAAAACTTTGTTCGAAATTTAAGTATTCTATCTCTGATAACTTTACTTGATCCCACTCCATCGTATTCACTCTCCTAAAGATTGAAGTTGCTTTAACTTCCGATGTAATAGTTTAATTAATTCTTGTTTACTTTCTAAAGGAACTAAAATTACAATAATATTTAAATGACTATTCCATGGATGATTAAATTTCTTTGTAACAAATCTCTGATTTAACCTTGTAATCTCGTCTATATAGACTTGTTCAAATTCTTCTTTGTTACTATATTTAGAAAAAACATTAGATTCAAATGCACAGAACATAGGTATTACAATATTGTCCAATTTATGAGATAACTTTGTGTATCTATTCAATAAACTTATCCAATAGTTTGGAGTTAATCCCGCTACTTCTAGATTTGTCTCTGTATCTTTGATTCTTTTTGAAATAATGTTAAACTCGCTTTCAAGATAGTTACCATTAAAATGTTCATTTAAATCATCTATTAATGCGTCTATTCCTCTATTTCCATCCTTATAAATCTTGGATTCACCTAACCACAATGTATTTTCTTCAGGATTTATATGTACTGAATCAAAACCATGTACAGCATGCCCATAAGAATCTTTAAAATATATTTTTGCTACTAATGGAATAGTATTAAAAAAATATTTTAAAATGAAATGGAGTATCAATTCACCAAACTCACCTCTTTTTAAATATTTGTCAGGTATGTCATCATCCAAAATCTCGTCATTTAAATATGTTTCAGCAGCTTTTTCATATGCGTCAATTTTATATATAGAATTCGCTGCATCTATTAATACCCGCAGTACATTCTCTTGTGAAATCATTATTTCTTGATGATAACCTAGAGCAAAATTTGGAATTTCTTCTGTTAAAAGTTGCACAAAGTCTTTAAGTAATTGATTCAAATCACCATTTTCATTAATGTCGAAATCAATAAAATATGAGTGTAAATTAGCTTCATTAACTTTACATGACAATATATTTGTTACTTCAATGACTCTACTCATTTGATTACCCTCTTTACAAGTATATTTAATTCCTTAATTTTATTATCTTTGATTAATAAAACACTACCCATTACACTAGTTATTAAGTTATACCATAC
>NZ_JAQZSD010000143.1:0-2513 GCF_028674935.1 Lysinibacillus sp. CNPSo 3705
CCAACATGGATCAGAGACAATGCGTCAGCAAATCATTGATACGTGGGTAAAAGGCGAGGAATTAAAAGATTTAAGTGTCCATATTAAACGTGATGAAGCAGCACGTATTTTAGTAAGAGCTTTAAATAAAGAAGAAAAAGAAGCAACACTTGCTGAGTATCAAGAAAAAGCAAATAAACTTGGCTTATTTAACGGTCTGTCAACTAGTGAAACAATTTCTAAACAAGATGCGGTTAAAATTTTGAATAACGCTAAAAATGTGAAAAATGGCGTCAGCAATAATGAAGGCGTGAAAGAAATTTCTGTCGAAGATTTCATGAAAAATCCAGGAAACATGGGCTATGAACTTTCACCAGATGGCAATTACATATCTTATGCTTCTGCATGGGAAAATCGATTAAACATTTTCGTGAAAAAAATGAATGACGATAGTGAGCCAGTACGTGTATCTAATTCAACGGATCGTGATATCGGGGGATTATTCTGGAAAGATGATAATTTACTATATGTAAAAGATAAAGGTGGCGATGAAAACCACCACATTTATTCAACAACATTTAATGGTAATGAAGAAAAGGATTTAACACCTTATCCAAATGTAACAGTTGGGATATTAAGTGGCTTACAGGGTGTTAAAGATGAAATCCTTATTATGATGAATAAAGAAGATGCGAAAGTCTTTGACGTGTACAAGCTTAACGTAAAGACTGGTAAAACTACACATGTTGCGAAAAACCCAGGTAATATTACGAGCTGGATAGCAGACCGTGATGGAAATGTACGTATGGCAGTTGCTTCAGATGGTGTAGTAGGCACTGTTTTATATCGAGATTCAGAAAAAGATGAATTCAAGCCATTTATTGAAATGGAAGAAGAGGATCAAGTAACACCACTTGGTTTCACTAAAGACAATAAACATATTTTGGCGAAATCCAATAAAGGAAGAGACAAAGTAGAAGTTGTTAAATATGATTTAGAAGGCAATGAAGAAGTAATTATGTCCAACTCAGAAGTGGATGTAATGGGTGTATTATATAGTTCTGATAAAGATAAATTATTATACGGTACATATGTATCAGACAAGACACATTATCAATTCTTTGACGAGGACTTTGAAAAACTATTCCGTAAAATTCAACACAAATTAGGTGTTCAAGAAAGTGAATTGGGCATTAATGATTACAACAAAGAAATGACAAAATTCATTGTTAGTGTTTCTAGTGACACTATTTTCGGAAAATATTATTACTACGATTCAACAACAGATGAAATGACTGAAATGGCAACACTAAGCCCTTGGTTAAACCCAGAGGAGCTTGCAGAAATGCATCCAATCTCATATAAGAGTCGAGATGGCTTAACGATTAACGGTTATTTAACTTTACCGAAAAACAAAGAGGCTAAAAATCTGCCACTTATCGTTAATCCACACGGTGGACCATGGGCACGTGATATGTGGGGCTTTAATAATGAGGTACAATTACTAGCAAATCGTGGTTATGCAGTATTACAAGTCAATTTCCGTACTTCAACTGGCTATGGTAAAGAGTTTTTACAGGCTGGTTATAAACAATGGGGTCTAAAAATCCAAGATGATATTACAGATGGCGTACAATGGGCAATCGATCAAGGTATTGCAGACCCTAAACGCATCGGCATTTACGGTGCATCATTTGGAGGTTATGCAACTTTAGCTGGGATTACGTATACTCCAGATTTATATGCTGCAGCAGTGGACTATGTAGGTGTATCCAACATCTTTACATTTTTAAATACAATCCCTCCGTATTGGGACACATTGCGTAACCAACTTTATAAGCGCGTGGGCAATCCGGAAGAAGATAAAGAGCTATTAACAGCTGTTTCACCTGTCTTCCATGTGGATAAAATTAAAACACCGTTATTTGTAGCTCAAGGTGCGAATGATCCACGTGTAAATAAGGCTGAATCTGATCAAGTCGTTGAAGCATTACGTGCAAGAGGCGTTGATGTGGAATACATGGTGAAGGATAATGAAGGCCATGGTTTCCAAAATGAAGAAAATCGCATTGAATTTTATAATGCAATGCTAAAATTCTTAGATAGCCATTTAAAAAAATAATAAATGAAAAAAGACTGTGCAGGAACTAAGTTTCCTGCGCAGTCTTTTACCATTATGACCATTAATTGACAAATGTGCTGAAGTTGGTATAATTTCATTGTATTGACAAAATGTATAATGCGTAATGATATAAGGAGGAATCATTTTGAAAAAAAGGTTTTTATCAGCATCATTAGCGGTTATTTTAACATCATCTGCGGTTATTCCTGTATCTATGCAGGAAGTGCGCGCTGCCAATGAAACTAGCAGTCAAGTAGAAGTAAAAGAGGAACGTTTATCTGCTAAGGAATTTTTAGATTTAACTGTAACAGCTCTAACATTCCAACATGGATCAGAGACAATGCGTCAGCAAATCATTGATACGTGGGTAAAAGGCGAGGAATTAAAAGATTTAAGTGTCCATATTAAACGT
>NZ_JAQZSD010000144.1:0-2405 GCF_028674935.1 Lysinibacillus sp. CNPSo 3705
AACAAATATTTCTTTAGTTGTCTTTATAATAAGCTATCTGCCTAACAAAAATTTACCAGGCAAATAATATTTTAGGTACTTTATTAAAGGTTGCTTTTCCTTCAAATCTGTGCATATTTTATAAAAAAATATAAATAGCAAAAAGGTATTGAAGGGACTAGTACAGACTAAATTTTGAGTCTCTCCTCAGATCATTAATTCATCTTCATCATCATAAAATCGATAAAGACCTTTATTTGCTAATTGTTTGATGACCTCTTCTTTGAAAGGAATGTCACCTTCAATACGATATAAAACTAAATTATCTAAAACAGTGTTTTTTCCCAACATTTTAACTTTATCTTCAATTGCTTTTAGTGCTGCTTCACTTTTTCTAAATTTGAACTCTCTTAAATACTCTTTATAATCATCTTCTGAACAATTATTAACATTCATAAAGTGTGACTTTAACTTGTTTAACTGTTCATTATTTAACCTACTAAAAGTTCTACCTATATGCTGCCAAGAATGGCAATTGATGCAGATTAAATCTAAATCTTTTAAAATACATAGTAATTCATCTTCTCCATACTCTTCAACTTCATGAACATGAAGTTTTTTTAATTCTTCAACTAGCGGCTGATATCCGCATATAGTACACTCATAGTTATTTTCTTCTAATACACTACTTCTGATTTTTTTCCATAAGGATTGGGTAATATTTTTTCTGACAGTATTTCCGTGATAAGCACCAGGTTTTATATCCATTTTCAGCTTAAAATTTTCAAATTCAACATTCATAAATTGATCTACTCCTTCGAAAATATTACCAATTGTAATATATAAATTAACATCATTTGTAACGATTTAAAACACTAATCCTATATCCTCTTATGTATTTTTCCCAGGGACGTTTAATTTGCTTACGAGACTAACAAGACAGTTTAATCATTACCTTATATGCTTTTTTAGAAAATGAAACCAAAATTATCATAGTTTATATTTTTATTACCTAAATGTGTATACAAATCAACAGCTTCCTTTTCAGACCAGGGTGGTTAGTAGCTTTCTCGATTCTGCGCGCTCATCAAAATGTAAATATGTTTTCGTTTTATATTAATATCATTTAATATTAGTAGAGCTAGGAAGGCCATGTTATCATCTTGGTCTATTATCTATTCAAAATAGATCAACCTCCTAACATAATTTGACGGGTTTTGTTTTTATTCAATACCTTTTGTTGAAAGCGACATTCGATTTTTTTGAATCTCGACTTGTAAATTATTTAGCTCCAGCGAGAAAAACTTTGTATCCTTTGATTGAATCACCAGTAAATATTGAGCTCCCAAACTGTATAATAGGTTCTATATAAATTCAGATGTTAAGTTATTCTGGATTTTAAATTTATATAAATCCCCGTCCTCTTCAAAGTTCACTTTGATCATAAAGTCACTTTCTTCAAACGTATTCGAAGAAAGTATCGGGTAAGGGAAGTTTGCATCTTTTTTATAAATCATGTTACACCTCTACATAATAAATGAATTTTAATGAGCGATTATATGTTGGCTGAAGGGTTAGCTGTAAATTTACATAACCTTTTTTAATCGATACGTTTTTTATAGCATCTTTTTCAACCTTACATTCTGCATTCGTATTTTTGTCTATAACTTTCACGTAGTTCGCTAGCATATTAAATTCACCTATATACTCTTTGCCCATTCCGTCTACTATGTTGAATTTTAAATTACAACGCTTGGCCTTTGACACATCTGGATCGCCCAAGCTATTAGTGATAAGGCGATTACTTATACTGAGGAATTTAAACGCCATTTTATTGTAGAAAATGAAAAAGGAAAACTCCCAAGAACGATATTTGAAGAGGCCGGTTTAGATGTTGAACTAATTGGTTTAAAGCGTATTAGTTCAGCGGGAAAGCGGTGGCGTGCAGCTTATCGTACAACTGGGGTAGCGGGTCTACAAGATACACGGAAAACAAATTCAGGTCGTCCGATAGAACGAGAATTAAGTTTAGAAGAAAAAATTGCACGATTAGAAGCGAAAAATCGATTATTACAAGCGGAGAATGAACTGTTAAAAAAGCTCGATCTACTCGAAAGGCAGATGTTAAAGAAGAAATAAAAATTGTAACAGAACTAAAATTTGAATTAATCAGTAAAACGATTCAAAAATATAAACTAAAACGTTTAGTAAGCTATCTATGTGAAATCATGGGTGTTTCTCGTTCAGGTTACTATAATTATTTCACAGAAAAATCAGCGCAAAAGCGTGCAGCACATGAGTTAGCGGATGAAGCAGTCAAAGAAATCATTTTAAAAGCGTATCATTTCCGAGGACGTAAGAAAGGTGCACGTCAAATTAAAATGACGTTAGAAAATCAATATGGGATTACGTATAACTTAAAACGT
>NZ_JAQZSD010000145.1:0-2270 GCF_028674935.1 Lysinibacillus sp. CNPSo 3705
TTACTTGTTTCTCGACAATTCAAGTATATATAAATCGGTGAATCTGTGCTTTTTTTATGCATGGAATTGTGTGAATACCCCAACAAATATTATAGAACCTTTCTTCGAAAGAGATAAGAGCATGTTTTGATCAATATATTTTCAAAACATGCTCTTTATATTTGTTCCTACAACGAGGCTGATTTTGATTTTGCTTAATAGTATTGAACCATATCGAGTAAGAAGTTGATTAAAACTTAGAAATATTATTGTATCCTCCAATGATATCCCCAAATCCTTGGTCGATGAGAAGGTTCGCTACCCATTGAAGAATTTCCTGTTTACTTTCCACGAGATATTGTGCTTTTGAGCGAATGAGTTGATCAAATATTTCACTTCGTTCTTCTCCAACAGCTTCCCAAAACTGTTGAGATTTCAGTAAATCTCCTAACGTCAAGAGAGGATAATCAATTCCTTCAAAAGTGAAATCACCATTCACTTGATACCACACATCCCCGTTCTCTCGCAACCATTTTTCTCCGATGTTTTCAATACCCCATCTCATATTTCTGGCTACGTCTAAATAGGATTCTTCTTTTGTTTGTTGATAGGATTCTAGTAAAAAATTCATTTCTCCTAAAGCATGATTTAACGATGTATGTGTCTTCTTTGTCTGCTGGGGAGAATAATAATCGGTCACAAGGTAACCACCTTTTGGCACTTCGATTACGTTTCCGTTTTTCGTCTGATCGACCAAAAAGTCTGCATAAGTGATGGTCGAGGTTTTGAGCTCTTTGATGTCAAGCATGTCCCCTGTTTTTTTTAGAAATAGCGCGACATTCTCGTTATGCCTAGTATCGGTATAGGGAGCTTGGATTCCGTAATCTTTTTTCAACCACGTACTTGTATACTCCGTTTCCCATAACCCTTTTTTATCTCCTTGAAATATAAATAAGTTCGCAACAGAATTTAATAGCAAATCGTAGAAGTATCGCTCCTGTGTGGTTTCATAGTAATTTAATGCTTTTTTATCTTGGACCCTCACTAGGTTTCGCCCATATCCTAATTTTGTTTCAGGTTCGATCGACCATGGGAGTTTTGTATAAGGCCCTTCTGCTGTATACCATTTGTTCATTTCTTTGTATTGTTTAGTACTTTGACTTATCCATTCATTGAGCGCTTCTTCTTTTTTAAACAGAGGCTCTTGTGACACTAACACCCAGTTTTCAGATAAATCATTCCCCTCTGATTGCAGTGGGAGAGTTACAGTAAGGCCATTATCATCATTCATTATTTTCATGTCCTTATTTTCACTCGTCAATTCCCGGACCACACTCTTGTCCCCGTTCTCATAGTTGGTTATCAGTTCTTTCGATATGTAGTTGCGGCTTATCATCATATTGGTCACTAAATTTTCGTGTTCCATTACTTTTAACAGGCCAATAGGGTATGTGGTTGGGTCTACACCGTATACATGATCGTGTTCATGATGAATTTCCTGTCGTTCGAAATCTGTCAAATCATAATTTATATTTCCGCTGATAGGGTACGTTATTGAGGCACTATAACCTTTGCTGCTTTTGTTTTGTAATTGAGTGAAAATGAAGAAATCGCCATTATCGATTTCTCGTACAGTGACCTTAATGGAACCCATGTTTTCCCCATCTTCAAATAAATTATAGACAGTTGATTGATCCGTTGAACGAATATATGATGTATTCGAACTTTTGGTTTTTTGTAGTAGTAAACCATTGGCTTCCAAATGTAATTGTGCGGAGTTTGGTAATTCTAGTGAAACGCTCTCTCTAGGTTCAATTTCTTTATTTTCATTTTCTTTTAATGACCATGAAGTCAAGATCATGACCGTTAACACGAGACATAAAATGCTAATCCAAATTTTTCTTTTAAACAAATTTTCCCTCCAAAATTGTAGCAATTTTTCGTACATAACTAGTTAACATAAATATAATTTTTAGAAATAACTAAAGAACTAACCTATTAGACGAAGGGGTGGCCCTTTTCAGTTTTTACTTGTTATTTAACCTAAGCACTGTTTATTTGTGCGAAAGCGAAACAACAGCAACAAATGATACTCATTTAGACCTTCTGAGATGGAATAATATAGAAAAATAGGTTCTAAGTCAAATGTTGGGGTAGTGTAATCTTTTAGCACGTTAACCCAGATGAACCCCGATATCTTTATACTTTAAATTTAATAAGATTTTTGCTCGAAAGTGATCGAAGCGTCGAAAGCCATATGCATTCCGTTTCATCGCTTTTGTTTTATTATT
>NZ_JAQZSD010000146.1:0-2141 GCF_028674935.1 Lysinibacillus sp. CNPSo 3705
AATTAATTCAGCCTCAATTTTAAATAAATTAACAGAACTCAAGAATTAATTAAACAGGTTAATTTGTAGTTAAAAACAAATTAACGCAATTATAGTCTCATTAATTTAATCAATTATTGACGCAATAACTACAGCAATTATTAAATCAATAAAAAACACTTGATATAAAAGGATTTGTATCTTAAAATGGGTTTATAGCTATTTCATTGCGGAAATAACTAACGCAATAACTTTTGCATAATTGCCTTTATTATTGCATCAATTACTTCCGCATTCTAGGATTGGTGGTGAAGTTAATTGCAAGAGGTTCAATTTTTAGATATTCTTTTAGATAATTTGAGTAATGAAAGCAAATGGTTTTTATTTATTCTTCAACAAGAAGAACAACCAATTAATAAAGAGCTTTTGAAAGATATGGCAAATGAATTCTATTCTAAACGTAACACCGAAAAGGGGATTACAAATAGCGAACCACTAATTCCATCTCGTCATTTATTAGATATCCATACTGCTCGACTGGAAGGAGCAGGGTTAGTGCAAGTTCAAAAAGTGGGAAGAATACGAATGTATTCAATAACACCTTTAGGAGAGAAACTATTAAAGTACGCAACAAGCTAATTAATTTAATTAATGGAGGTATTTATGATGATTGAAACAAGAAATACTAAAGACAATTTATCAACTTTAATCCAGGACGGAAAAAACCTGAGTATGAAATTTGGCTTTCTAGGTTTAGGGATGGGAGGAACTTCTATCGCGGCTACTTGTGCAGATATTAAAACAAGCATTAAAAACAACCACCATCCGTATACTGCTTTACTTATTAATTCCAATGAAATTGATCTTACAAAAGTTCAACCGATTAATAGCAATACCAAAAAAATGTTAATTGGGGATGGTAAAGGCGCTGGTAGAGATATTATTATGGGTGAAGAATTATATAAAGCAAAAGCCGATGAAATCTCTAATGCCGTGAAAACACAATTTCAAGATGCTGATTATGTATGGCTTGTAGCTGGTTTAGGCGGTGGCACTGGAACTGGTGCTGTTATTCAAGCAATTGGTACATTATTAAATTCTGGTTTTAGCGGAAAGTTCGGAATGATTTTGACTTTACCTCGTTTAAAAGAAGGGAAGACGGTTCTCGACAATGCTTTACAGCGTCTTAAAAAGATTGGTAGTGTAATGGAGAACTTAGGACCAATTCTCTTAGTAGATAATGAAAAGTTATTTACTGAGTTTAGTTTAGAAAAGCCTAATTCATCAGTTTCAGAGTATCTAAAATTCTCAAATAAATATGTTGCTGAAGCTTTACACGAACTAAACACTGTAACAGCAAGTTACTTACCAACAAGTGAGTATCACTTTGATAGTTCAGAATTTGAAAAAATACTAAAAACACCAGGGCTTCTACACTTTGCACGTTTTACGGAAAAGGCTTCAACTATTGATGCATCTCAGCAATTGTCATATGCTCAAAAATTGAAAGACCTGATAAATAGAGGTGTACTTTCAGATGGATATGATCTTAATGCTGCTAAACGTCTTGCTGTAAGTGTATTAACAGATACATTAACAGCTAATAGACTATTTACATTTGAATTTACTAAAACAATGGAAGATTTAGTAAATGATATTTCACCTACCGCATTAGAGAAACCTATTGCAACGTACCAAACTAATGAACTAAAGGGAACAGCAGGTGTTTCTTTTTACGCAGTATTCGCAGGACTAGATCTACCAAAAGATCGAATCACTGAAATGGTCCTAGAACATAAAAAGTTACAAGAATTAGAGAATCAAAAGAAAGAAAAGATCGACTTATTTGCTGGTTTCGAGAGCGAATCTTCGAATAAACCTTCACCAAACAAATCTTTTGACGAATTGTTTGGGAACACTGAAAACGATAGTGACAAGGTAATCAGTGATAAAGATGCTTTAATGAATAAATTATTTGATAATTAATTAGTAATTAAGTGCTAATCCAATCGGATAGCACTTAATTTTTTTTTAATTAAAAACTAATTATCGTCAAAATACAGCATTACCTCTAATTAAAATACAATTAAACAGCAATTAGACACACCATCCAACGTAATCAATTAATTTACAACTAATTATTAAAGTAATTAATTAAATTA
>NZ_JAQZSD010000147.1:0-2067 GCF_028674935.1 Lysinibacillus sp. CNPSo 3705
AATGGGGAATCTGAACTAAAAAAATTAATAATTCTTTTTTTGTTTCAAATTTTACTATTAATTATTCCGTATTTTATAAATCACTTGCTTGCAATAAATGAACAAATACTTACAAATAAAGTAACAAAAATCCTTACAAATGAAATTTTTTTTAAAACCTCTCAAACAGAATTTTTAAATTTTGAAAACCCGGAATTTTATGATTCTTACCAAAGAGTTATTTCAAACAAAGAAAACTTGAATAATGCTTTTAATGCTTTGACTTATCTTGTTAGTGCTTTAATAAGTCTAATATCTTCACTGGCATTACTAACAATTATTGATAATTTAGTTGTAATAGTAGTAATTTTGGGGGTTATTCCTTATTTCATTATTCAGCTAAAATTTTCTAAAAAAAATTTCCTATTTTTATCAAATTTAATACCTATACATAGGAAGGAACAGTATATCTCATTTGTACTTAGCCAACGAGATATGTTAAAGGAGACCATTATTTTTAATAGCTTTGATTTCTTTGTGAAAAGGTGGAATAACTATTTTCATGAATATACAGATTCCGAAATAAACTTTCTTAAAATTAAAACTAAATATCTTTTTTTATCAGAGATAATTTTAGTTCTAACATATGCTTTTGCTGGGATTATTGTAATTTTGAATTTACAAACAAGTACTACAGCTGGGGGGGTATTAGCAACTTTACAATCAATTCAGTTATTACAAAGCAATTTAAGTCTTTCTACTAAATATTTTTCAGATTATAAAAATTCTTCTTACTTTATTAAAGATTTTCTGGAATTTGTAAAAACTCCAGGAAAATCAGAAAAGGAGTATTCAGTATCAATTAAAGAAGAGTTTAGAATAAAAAATATTAAAATTAATGATCTTTCTTTTAAATATCCGAATATGAGTGAAAATATATTAAAAAATATAAATTTGGAAATAAATTATGGCGAGAAGGTTGCTATTGTCGGTCAGAACGGTAGTGGCAAAACAACCTTAATGAAAACTATTTTAGGCCTATATTCTAACAAAAGTGAAAATATAAAAATAAACAATATTAAATTTAATGATTTGGACATTAAGAAATATCAAGAAAAAATTTCTGTGTTATTTCAAGACTTTGTCCATTATGAACTTACAGTTAATGAAAATATTTCGTTTGAAGATGTTGATAATTCTGATCGTTCCCGCATCAAAAATGCTATCAATAAGGTTGGCTTAACAGAATTTATTGAAGCTTTACCTCAAAAGTATGACTCAGTATTGGGTCGACAGTTTGCTGGGGGAAATGAATTATCAGGAGGTCAATGGCAAAAAATTGCTTTGGCAAGAGCTTTATATCGTAATAGTGATTTAATTGTGTTGGATGAACCGTCTTCTGCGCTTGATCCGATTGCAGAAAAAGAAGTTATGAATAACCTTTTAAATATTTACGAAGGTTCAATTTTATTTGTTACTCATCGATTAAAAATAGCCGCCTTAGCAGATAGAATTATCGTTTTAAAAAATGGTGTAATTATAGAAGAAGGTACTCATCAGGAGTTAATAAATAAAAAAGGATATTATAACGAAATGTATAATGCCCAAAATAACATTCATAATATTGATTTTTTAGTTCACTAAAAACTTTTTAAGAATAATTAGGAGGGAAGAATTTTGTATTCTATATATTGGATGAGTAATTTTCTTTTAATTTTTTTAATATTCATTTTTAGTACTTCTGCTTTGGATAAAGCAATTAATTTTAAGAAAAGTATTGTAACTTTTTCTAATTTTGGAATTAAGGAAAATTATGCTCAGATTGCTTTAGTCTTTTTATTAGTCGTGGAATTTTATATTGCTATATCTTTGAAATTAATGGGCGTTACATTAATTAATTTACTTTTAATCACACTTTTTTTTAGCATTGTATCAGTAGTAATATTTATCAATATCAAGAACGGGAAAAAAAATATTTCCTGTGGCTGTGGTGGGATTTTAGAAAATGATACTCTATCCTATTCGATCATCATTAGGAATATAATTTTTATTCTAATAAGCTTATGTTTATACGATAAAGAATTAGAT
>NZ_JAQZSD010000148.1:0-1895 GCF_028674935.1 Lysinibacillus sp. CNPSo 3705
GCTACAATATAATATCAAAGCCATCAATTAATTGATGGCTTTGATATATAGTCACTTATCATTCACGAATAGAAAACTTCTATTGTTTTAATTTTATCTACAGCTATTCTAGTTTGTTTTTTTACAAGCTTCATTTCTTTAAATCATTTTCTGCTTCATCTACAAATGACCAATAGAGCTGATAAAACTCGTCTGATTTCTGTTTTTCAGCTGGCGTTAGTCCGTAAGACCATTGTCCATTTATGCTTCCTAGTAACTTTATCCCTCCAACGACGACATTATAGTTATAACCACCTAATGAATTGATGCTAGGACGCAACATGCCACCCGCCTCAAGACTTTTATTCATTTCCGTTTGTATATTGTCGTGTTTAATCAAATAATCCACAAGCGTCCTTGGGCCTATCTGTGTTGTTTCCTCTGCTTCGAATTTTTTTATTGCTTGCATCGCTTGTTTGTGAAGCGTTTTTCGGTCAGGGGATACAGAAGAAATATATTGTGCGTGTAATTTATTTTTCTCGTAATGAAAGCCTTCTATTGCGTCTCGATTTGTATTTCGCGCTGATTTTTCAACTAATGCTTTGAGTTGGCTAATTAATACATCCTGCGGGGGAACTTTCATGCCTTTCGTCGGGATGATATCCCAATTCGGTGTATTTAATGAACGACTTGCAATCAGATTGACATTTGACTGCATTCCTACCTCATTTGGCGTATAGTTGCATAGTAGTCCGGAAGTCTGAACACTTTCCTTAGAGTATACAAATGCTCCTGTTAAATGGGATGGAGCACTTTTTATAGGATTACTTTTATTCGTTGAATATACAGGGGTAGATTGTATTTGCGATAAATTAGTGATTTTCATAACTTTATTACATCCCTTTCAAATTTTAAACATTTGAAGTGTTCTTTCACTTTTTGTCTATTTCGCACCACTTGCAATATCATTGATATAATTGGATTTCATAGTGCTGTTTTTAAAAGTGTTATTTGTATTCTATTATCATTTTGCTACCGAATACGGTGAACCCATCCATACCTGTCTGCTGCTTAAGAATAGTTCCTTCTAACTGAACAAACCACCTAACATTAGCATCTTTATCTTTAAAAAATGTTGTTTTACTAGTAGATGTTGGGTTATTCGTTTTCTGAAACTTTACGGCAGTAGATGTACTACCGTCATAGCTAATAAGATAGTTGTCAATTGTTGTGAATTGAGATTGTGTCACTTTTATATCAGATGGACAATAGATAGTGATGCTAACTACTTTCGATTTAGCGGGAATTACTTTGGTTAAATCAATGTATTGTCCGATAGATGTAACCTTACCTGTTTGGCCCGCCGATGTAGCGAAATCTTTTGAAAGTACGCTTGTATTAGTTGGATTAATTGCATATAACGATGTATCTAAAACGTCTTCTAAAGGTACCTCAATACTTTTTACCTCATTGTCATCTGTCGTTGGTATGTATTCTGATGCAAGAGTAGCTGGCATACCAATAGACAATACTATAGCTGCTGTCAATCCTGAGAATATGAACTTTTTCAAATTTAGAACCACCTTCATATTTTGTTAAAAATACTTTTAACCAGCACTATGAATATTAATTATACCATAATTACCATTTAAATTACATTTATGTATTTTTTAACATTTAAATATACATTTATACAACTTGTTAAATGTGTGTAAAAAATCACTTACCGGTATTTATCGGTATCTATAATTTCTTTTGAAATTTGTTGTACTTTGTCAAAAGGTTCATCGTTTTAAAAAATCACCTGTTTTTTTCTTGAGGGCACTGAAAAAGTCCATATCTTCTCACATTGCGAGGTATTCAACGATTTAATCGTTGAATACCTCGCTTTTTTCATTTGGCACTGTGACTCTACT
>NZ_JAQZSD010000149.1:0-1889 GCF_028674935.1 Lysinibacillus sp. CNPSo 3705
GTGCGCCCGGCATGCGTATGAACTATAGGGTGTAAGTCCCGAACCCCGAAGACAGAAGTAGAGGTTAGCCAAGAGCAAGGGTGTCCGTGGTGACGCGGAATCTGAAGGAAGCTGGAGGCAAAACACTGGTCCGAGGAACACGAATCTCATAAAAGGCTAGGTATGATTGGATGAGTGTGCTTAACAACACAAAGTCCTTTCTGTCAAAGGTCATATCGAGTAAATGAGGCGGATAGATGGTGTGAAAGTGCATACGCTTACCCGGGGAGGTCTGATGGAAACGTGAAGTACCCTTCATAACCTACTTGGTGACAAGTAGCTGAACCATCAGAAGTCAGCAGAGGTCATAGTACGATTGGGTCTAGAACTAATCGGAAGGACTTAACAACTAAGAGAGAATAGCCCTTGGCATTCCATCCTGAATGAATAAACACAGAAAACAGAGAAACCTCACGCTTAGAAAGTAATGGTGAAGTCCATGAGGGTATTTGCGGAGGGTGTAGTTCAGATGGGCATAAGAAGACAAGCTATTCACGGAAAGGAACGAAATGGTGATGTTGAATCAAATTCTAGCACGGCCGAATATGATACAAGCATTAAAGCGAGTGGAAGCGAATAAAGGAAGCCATGGAGTAGACATGATGCCCGTACAAACCTTACGTCAGCACATCCTCGAAAACTGGGAATCCATTAAAGCGCAAATTCTAGCGGGAACCTATGAACCGCAACCAGTACTTCGTGTCGAAATCCCGAAACCAGACGGCGGTGTGCGTCTATTAGGAATCCCAACCGTGACAGACCGTTTGATTCAACAAGCCATATCGCAGATATTATCAAAGGAATATGATCAAACTTTTTCGGACAACAGTTATGGGTTCCGACCAAATCGGAGTGCTCATGACGCAGTCCGGAAAGCGAAGGGTTATATGAAAGAAGGATATCGTTGGGTTGTGGATATGGATTTAGAGAAATTCTTTGATAAGGTCAACCACGACCGACTAATGGCAACATTAGCGAAAAGTATTCACGATAAATCATTATTAAAACTTATCCGTAAATATCTCCAAGCTGGTGTCATGATAAATGGAGTTGTTTCGAGTACAGACGAAGGAACACCGCAAGGTGGACCATTAAGTCCACTTCTTTCAAATATCGTGTTAGATGAGCTTGATAAAGAATTAGAGAAACGTGGTCATAAATTCGTTCGCTACGCAGATGACTGCAATATCTATGTAAAAAGTAAACGTGCGGGAGAGCGTACAATAGCGAGTGTACAGCGATTCATCGAAAGGACATTACGTTTGAAAGTAAATGAGTCCAAATCGGCTGTAGACCGACCATGGAATCGAAAATTCTTGGGTTTTAGTTTTTCACACCATAAAGAACCAAAAGTTCGAGTGGCGAAAACAAGCCTTCAACGAATGAAGAAGAAAATACGAGAAATTACCTCTAGAAAGATGCCATTTCCAATGGAATATCGTATCAAGAAACTAAACCAATATCTAATTGGCTGGTGCGGATATTTTGCGCTCGCAGATACGCCTTCAGTATTTAGTAAATTAGACAGTTGGATTAAAAGAAGGTTACGAATGTGTCTTTGGAAGAATTGGAAGAAACCCCGAACGAGAGTCAGAAATCTCATTCGTTTAAAAGTTCCATACGGAAAAGCATACGAATGGGGAAATACCCGAAAGGGATACTGGCGCATCTCAAAAAGCCCCATATTACACAGAACCCTCGGCAATTCCTATTGGGAAAGCCAAGGGCTGAAAAGTCTACAAAGTCGTTACGAAACTTTGCGTTATTGATCTTAGTTGAACCGCCGTATACGGAACCGTACGTACGGTGGTGTGAGAGGTCGGGAGTTAATCACTCCCTCCTACTCGATT
>NZ_JAQZSD010000150.1:0-1810 GCF_028674935.1 Lysinibacillus sp. CNPSo 3705
TATAGCAAAGAAAAGGACATTCATACGAAATGTTAAATTAGAGTGATGTTTTGCTTTAACACTCGTCGCGCGATTTTTTCCCGGTGCTTTGCGCATATGGTATTCCCCTCCTCATCTAATTACAATTTAAATATACGATATTTAGTATACCATTCGAAGGTACGACAGGAAAGCAAGCACTTGAGAATTAATGATTGGAAAACATCATTTAGTCGCTCTGGCTCTTCTTTCCGTCGCTTTGACTCTTCCTTCCGTCGCTTTGGTTCTTCTTTCCGTGTTTATTATCCATTTGAATCCCCTTGGTTGACCAGACCTGAATTCATTGTACGGCTGGGATTTTTTTCTTGTCCATAGCTAGAGGCTCTTTAGAACCCTTCGCATAGCAAGAGGTTTTTAAAAGATACAAAAAAACCGCTAGGCATATAAATGCGCTAGCGGTTTCTCTTATTTTTGCTCATCTTCACCAATTTTGTCTTTTGAAATAGCTGGTAAAATTGGTTGTTTTACATTACTATCAGTCATTTTTTCTGCTTGATATTTTGCTTTTAACTCAAAATATTTATCTAGAGCTTCTCGAGCAATAACATTATTATTAGTTAAATGTGCACCTGTGTTAGTCGTCGCCCATGGAATAACAACAGCATAGGCAATTTCAGGATTTTCATAAGGGGCAAATCCAACATGAGTAAAGGTAAGTGTATCAGTACCATAATACTGTCTTAAAGGTCCATAGTATACTACCTGAGCTGTTCCTGTTTTTCCTGCTGCTGTATAAGGTGCATTTGCAAATTGTGCTCGCGCAGTACCTTGCGAACCTGTATAAACTCGACGTAATCCTTTTTTTACATAATCAATTTCTTCTGTAGGATTATCGATACGATTTAAAATTGTTGGACCTATTTCAGTCACTAATTGACCTAAATGTTGTCCATCATTTGATGGCTCACGTACCTCTTTCACAATATGTGGCTGAATACGATAGCCGCCATTTGCGATTGTCGAGATATATTGTACCAATTGTAAAGGTGTATACGTATCATATTGTCCAATCGCTAAGTCGAGTGTTTTACCACCCATCGTTGGACCAGATGGACCCTGTACACCACTAAATTCATTCGGCAAGTCAATACCTGTTTTTACACCTAAGCCAAATTGCGCATAATTATTACGCATTTTCGGGAATGTATCGTCTTTTAAACGAAGTGGCATCCCATAGCTATATGGTGTTCCATTAATAAGCATAGCAATTTTAAACATATAAACATTTGATGAACGTTCTAAAGCTGTTAAGTCATTTAGCGTAATATAACCACTTCGGTTAAAGATTGAAGTTTTTGCTTTAGTTCCAGCTAATACAATAGGTTCATCTCCCATTGGAGTACCCATTGAAACAACTCCTTGATTATAACCAGTAAGAAGAGTTGCTGCCTTAACTGCTGACCCCGCCTCATAAGCGGTTGTAAATGTACCATATGAATAATCGACCACTTCATATTTTCCTGTTTCAGGATTTTTCTCAATCTTCTTACCAACATTCGCTAAAATATCACCTGTATTCGGGTCCATCATTACTAAGAAGGCACGATCAAGTAAATACGAACCGCCTTGGGATTTTAATTTAAGCAATTCCCGCTCAACAATTTTTTCAGTTTCTAATTGTAGCTCACTATCAAGTGTCAGTCTTAAATCTTTACCAGGCTCGCCTTCATAAGTCGTAACCGTATCGACTACCTGCCCTTTTTTATTCGTAATATTTTTAACGACTGATTTTTGCCCTTGCAGTAAATCTTCATATTGCGCTTCAATATAA